>JADCCH010000099.1 GCA_020252865.1 Methylobacterium sp. | reverse complement strand
GTGATGGAATGGGGGAGGAGCGAAAGGCTTGGCCGCGTCCGCTATGCCTCGAACCAGCAGGAGGTCTTCCTCGGCCATTCGGTGGCGCAGACCACCAACATGTCGGATGAAACCGCCAAGCTGATCGACCAGGAAGTGCGCAAGCTCGTCGAGGATGGCGAAACCACGGCACGCAAGATCATCCAGGAAAACAAGGATGATTTCGAAGCGGTGGCCCAGGCCCTGCTTGAATTCGAGACCCTGACGGGCGACGAACTTCGTGACCTGATGAAGGGCAAGCGCCCCGACCGGCAGGACCCGGACGAGCCCAAGACCCCCCGCGGTTCGGCCGTGCCTTCCACGGGCAAGCACAAGCCGCAGGCCCCGGATGGCGGCATGGAGCCTGCCCCGCAAGGGTGAAGGCGAACCTCTTCCGGGTAACATTGCCTTGGGCAGGCAGGCGTGGCGGACTTGAAACTCCGCCGCGCTTCAGGCACGCCTGAAGACTGTAAAAAGGCCGGGCCGGGCATCCGGCGACGGGGAAACCGCACATGGCACGCAAGTATTTCGGCACCGATGGCATACGTGGCCGGGCGAATGGCAAGATCACGCCCGAACTCGCCCTCAAGGTCGGGCAGGCGGCGGGCCTCGTCTTCAAGCGGGGCGAACACCGCCATCGCGTGCTGATCGGCAAGGATACGCGCCTCTCCGGCTACATGATCGAATATGCTCTCGTGGCCGGATTCACCTCCATCGGCATGGATGTGATGCTCACAGGCCCGATCCCCACACCCGGCATGGCCATGCTCACGCGCTCCATGCGCTGCGATATCGGCGTGATGATCTCCGCCTCGCACAATGCCTACGAGGATAACGGCATCAAGCTGTTCGGCCCGGATGGCTACAAGCTCTCGGATGTCGTGGAACTCGCGATCGAGGAACTGCTCGAGACCGATCTGTCCAACCGGCTCGCCGGTTCGGGTCAGATCGGCCGCGCAAGGCGCATCGATGACGCGCAGGCGCGCTATATCGAATTCGCCAAACGCACCCTGCCCCGCAACATGGAGCTGGACGGGCTGCGCATCGTGATCGATTGCGCGAATGGTGCAGGCTACAAGGTCGCGCCGCAAGCCCTCTGGGAACTGGGCGCAGAAGTCATCCCGATGGGCGTCGAGCCCGATGGCTTCAACATCAACCGCGATCTCGGCTCCACGGCTCCGCTTGCGCTGCAGCAGAAGGTGCGCGAGATGCGCGCCGATATCGGCATCGCGCTCGATGGCGATGCCGATCGTGTCATCCTCGTCGACGAGAAGGGCCATGTGGTGGATGGCGACCAGCTGATGGCCGTCATCACCGAGAGCTGGCACCAGGACGGACGCCTCTCGAAGCCGGGCCTCGTGGCTACCATCATGTCCAATCTCGGGCTCGAGCGGCATCTCGAAGGCCTGGGCCTCAGCCTCGCGCGCACCACCGTCGGCGATCGCTATGTGCTGGAGCACATGCGCGAGCATGGCTTCAATGTTGGCGGCGAGCAATCCGGTCACATCATCCTCTCGGATTACTCCACCACCGGCGACGGCCTGATCGCGGCCCTTCAAGTGCTGGCCGTGGTGCAGAAGGAAGGCCGCCCGGTGAGCGAGATCTGCCGGCGCTTCGAGCCGCTGCCGCAGATCCTGAAGAACGTGAAAACCGCTGGCGGACAGCCGCTGAAGGATGCCGGCGTTTCCGCGGCCATCGAGACGATCCGCGCGAGCCTGGGCAAGGGCGGTCGCCTGGTCATTCGCCCCTCGGGCACGGAACCGGTGATCCGCGTGATGGCCGAGGGCGATGATCGCGACCTCGTCGCGCGCGTGGTCGATGACGTCTGCGCGGTGATTGCGAAGGCAGCCTGATCGGCCTCTGCCATGCCCCCTGTCCTGCGCGCGAACAAGGCGTCTGAAGGGGCCGCGGCAGGGCAATGCCGTTCCTTTACCCTTTGTTAGGGTTAACAGTTAAGCTTAATCCGCCCTTAACCGTTTTCCGGCAGGGTTTCCTCGTCTGATTCCTGTGGCCACGTCTGTGCGCATCGCGTGGCGGATCGAAAACGAAGGAAAGAACCATGCTGCGCCTCACGACGCTCCGCCTCGCAGGCCTGGCCGCCGCGCTTTCGGGCGGAACGGCTTTCGCCGCCGACATGCTCGGCCATCCGCCGCCACCCCCAATGCTGGCCCCCCCGCCAGCCCAGATTGATGTCGGCAGCGGCTTCTATCTGCGCGGCGATCTCGGCACGGGCATCCACGCCTATTCGAGCGCCGCGACGACTCGGGCCGGTTCGACCACCGTTGTGAGCTCGGTCGATGCGACGGGCTTCGGCGCAGTCGGCGCAGGCTACCAGTTCAATTCATTCCTCCGCACCGACGCCACGATCGAATATCGCTTCCCCTCGCGCTTCCGGATCATCAGCGACACCGTGGGCCCGCCGGCGGGCCAGAACTTGCTGAGCGGCAAGATCTCGGGCCTCGTCGGCCTCGCGAACGCTTATGTCGATCTTGGCACCTGGAACCGTATCACGCCATTCATCGGCGGCGGTATCGGCTTCGCCACGATGATGACCTCCGATGTCAAGGATACCGGCTTCGGTGGTTTCGCGGGTAACTCGGGCTCGGCCTCGAACAGGGCCGAGACGCGCTTCGCCTGGGCGATCCATGCCGGTCTCGGCTATGATCTGACCGCAAACCTCAAGGCCGAAGCCGCGTATCGCTACCTCCATATCGGCAACATCACCACCGGCCGCATCGTCTGTGCGTTAGCCTGCACCCCCTTCAACGCCCGGATCAGGAACGTCGAGAGCCATGACCTCAAGGTTGGCCTGCGCTATGTCTTTGCGGATGCGCCAATCGCCTATGCGCCGGGGCCGCTGGCTCGCAGATACTGAGCGGCGCCACCCTTTCGACGATCCCGAAGGCGCGGAGAAATCCGCGCCTTTCTCGTTAGTGCCCGGGCAGGCGTGGAAGGAAGATTTTCTTTTTTGCCGAGAAGCGGTTGTATTTGTCGCGAAACAGGCGTAGCCCCGACACGGGTCATCTTCCCCCAACGGAAGACACCCATCTGCAAGGATGGAGACATTGCTGATGACGAAGACCGCGCCTGCCGCAACGGTGCCCGCAAATCTGCCGCGCGTTGCGAACTTTTCCTCCGGCCCCTGCGCCAAGCGCCCCGGCTGGTCCCTCAAAGCCCTGAATGACGCCCCGCTTGGCCGCTCGCACCGCGCGAAGATCGGCAAGGATAAGCTCAAACTCGCGATTGACCTCACCCGTGAGGTGCTGAAGGTTCCGGCCGATTACAGGATCGGCATCGTTCCAGCCTCGGATACAGGCGCGGTGGAAATGGCGATGTGGACGATGCTGGGCGCCCGCCCCGTAACGCTGCTCGCCTGGGAATCCTTCGGCGAAGGCTGGGTGACGGATGCTGTGAAGCAGTTGAAGCTCGCGGATGCGGAAGTCGTGACCGCCGGCTACGGCGAACTCCCGAACCTCAAGAAGATCGACACGAAGAAGCGCGATATCGTGTTCACCTGGAACGGCACGACCTCGGGCGTGCGTGTGCCGGATGCGGATTGGATCGCTGAGGATCGCGAGGGGATCACCATCTGCGACGCCACCTCCGCCGCTTTCGCGCAGGATCTGGATTGGGCGAAGCTCGATGTCACGACCTTCTCCTGGCAGAAGGTGCTGGGCGGCGAAGCAGCCCATGGCATGCTCATCCTCTCCCCGCGCGCGGTTGCCCGCCTCGAAAGCTACAAGCCGGCCTGGCCGCTGCCGAAGATCTTCCGCCTCACCTCGAACAGCAAGCTGATCGCCGGCATCTTCGAGGGCGAGACGATCAACACCCCGTCCATGCTCTGCGTCGAGGATTACATCGACGCGCTGCAATGGGCGAAGAAGGTGGGCGGCCTCGACGGCCTGATGAAGCGCGCCAACGCCAATGCCCGTGTGATCGCGAATTTCGTGAAGGCCAACGACTGGATCGACTTCCTCGCGATGAAGCCGAAGACCCGTTCCAATACGAGCGTGTGCCTGAAGTTCACGCATCCGAAGGTGACCGCGCTCTCGGCGGACCGGCAGGCAGCTTTCGCCAAGGCCGTGGTGGGCATCATCGAGAAGGCCGGCGCCGGCCTCGACCTCGGGGCCTATCGCGATGCCCCTCCGGGTCTCCGGATCTGGTGCGGTGCGACCGTGCAGGCGCGCGACGTGAAGGCGCTGCTGCCCTGGATCGAATACGCCTTCGCGACCGAACTCGCGAAGCTCTGAGGCAAAGCTGTCATTCCCGGCGCGCCGAAAGGCGTGAACCGGAATCCTTTCCTGCCCAATCCGCCCCTTTTTCCCTTTGGATTCCCGCCCGGGCCCTGCGGCACGTCGGGAAAGACACATCGAGGTGATCCCATGACCAAACCCCGCGTTCTGATTTCCGACGCCCTTTCCCCCGCCGCCGTGCAGATCTTCAAGGATCGCGGTATCGACGTGACCTTCGATGCCGCGCTCGGCAAGGACAAGGACAAGCTCGCCGCGATGATTGGCGATTATGATGGCCTCGCCATCCGCTCGGCCACGAAGGCCACGGCGAAGCTTCTCGAAAGTGCGAAAAAACTCAAGGTGATTGGCCGCGCCGGCATCGGCGTTGACAATGTGGACATTCCCGCCGCCACGGCACGGGGCGTGATCGTGATGAACACGCCCTTCGGCAATTCCATCACCACCGCCGAACACGCGATCGCGCTGATGTTCGCGCTGGCCCGCCAGATCCCGGCAGCGGATGTCTCCACGCAGGGCGGCAAGTGGGAAAAGAACCGCTTCATGGGCGTGGAGCTGGAAGCCAAGACCCTCGGCCTCATCGGCGCGGGCAATATCGGCTCGATCGTCGCCCGCAAGGCGATCGGCGTCGGCATGAAGGTCATTGCCTATGATCCCTATCTCACCCCGGAGCGCGCCGTCGCCATGGGTGTGGAGAAGGTTGAACTCGACAAGCTGCTCGCCCGTGCGGATGTCATCACGCTTCACGTGCCGATGACCGAGCAGACCCGGAACCTCCTCTCGCGCGAGGCGCTGGCCAAGACGAAGAAGGGCGTGCGCATCATCAACTGCGCGCGCGGCGGCCTCGTGGACGAGGAAGCCCTTGCGCAAGCCATCAAGTCCGGCCATGTCGCGGGCGCGGCCTTCGACGTGTTCTC
>JADCCH010000098.1 GCA_020252865.1 Methylobacterium sp. | reverse complement strand
TCGATGTCTGAATTCCTGCGCGACCAGCTTCGCCATGCGCGCCTTGCTGTCCTGAACCCCGCCGCACATCTCCTCGCTGTCGAGCAGCCGGCATCCTCTGCGCGGCTGATCGCAGACCAGATCGCGCGCAGCGTGAAACGCTGAATATGGATCAGCAGGAAAAACCCGGTTATCGCCATCCTGCCTCAGCCCGCCGAAAACCAGCTTCACACCCGATTTCATCGGTCCTGCCCCCGGCAGCAGCGAAGAACAAGCACATCACGTTTGCCGGCTCCATCCTCTCACGCGCGCCATTTCTCCTCCTGCTTCCGCGCGATTCGTCTGTTCCTCAATCCAGCACCACCTGGACGAAATGACCGGGGCCGACCTCTTCCATGCGCGTGCGCGGCGCGCCCCAATCCGGCGCGCGGATGGGGCTCGGCAGTTCCTCCACGCAAACACCGCCGCGCTTGCGCCGCCGCGCCGGATCAGGCACGGGCACCGCCGAGAGCAGCTTGCGGGTGTAAGGATGCGCGGCGTTGCGCATCACCTCGGCGCGCGGGCCGATTTCCACGATCTCCCCGAGATACATCACCGCGATTCGATGCGCCACGCGCTCCACCACCGCCATGTCGTGGCTGATGAAGAGATAGGCGAGGCCGAGTTCGGCCTGAAGATCCAGCATCAGGTTCAGCACCTGCGCCTTCACCGAGACATCGAGCGCGGAGACCGCCTCATCCGCCACCACCATTTCCGGCGAAAGCGCGAGCGCGCGGGCAATCGCGATGCGCTGGCGCTGCCCGCCCGAAAATTCATGCGGATAGCGTTGGCCCATATCCGGCAGCAGGCCGACGCGCTTCAGCAACGAGGCCGTGCGCTCCTCCGCCTCCTTCGCGCTCGAAAGCCCATGGACCATCATCGGCTCGGCGATGGCGGCACCCACCATCTTGCGCGGGTTGAGGCTCGCGAACGGGTCCTGGAAGATCATCTGCATGCGCCGGCGCATGATCTGCAGGCCGGAGCGATCCAGCGCGCTCACATTCTCGCCGGCGAAGCACACCACGCCCCCCGTGGGTTCCACGAGGCGGAGGATCGAGCGCCCCGTGGTGGATTTTCCGCAACCGGATTCGCCCACCAATGCCAGCGTCTCGCCCTTCCTCAGCTGGAACGAGACATTCTCCACCGCATGGACGCGGCCCGCGAGCCGGCCGAACACGCCCCTGCGGATGGGAAAGCGCGTCGTCAGCCCCTTCACTTCCAGCAGAGGTGACGCCTCCCGGCTCACGGTATCGGCTGCCAGTTCGGGCGGCACGCGGGTATGGCCGGTATTGGGGTCGATCACGGCGAAGCGCAGGGGGCGGGGATGGGCATCCATTTCGCCCAGCTTCGGCACCGCAGCCAGCAAGGCCTTGGTATAGCCATGGCGGGGGCTTGCGAAGAGTTCCGCCGCCGGGCGATCCTCGTGCTTCTTGCCCTTCCACATCACCGCGACGCGATCGGCGATCTCGGCCACCACCGCCATGTCATGCGTGATGAAGATGACGGCCATGCCCTCCTCATCCTGCAGCGCCTTGATGAGATCGAGGATCTGCGCCTGGATGGTCACGTCGAGCGCGGTGGTGGGTTCATCCGCGATGAGGATTTTCGGACGGCAGGCCAAGGCCATGGCGATCATCACGCGCTGGCGCATGCCCCCCGAAAGGCGATGCGGATATTCGCCGAAGCGCTGGGCGGCAGCGGGGATGCGCACGCGATCGAGGATGCGGATCGCCTCGGCCTTCGCGGCGGATGAATCCATCGCGCGGTGATATTGCAAAGCCTCGCAGATCTGCTTTCCGACCGTCAGCACCGGGTTCAGGCTCGTCATCGGCTCCTGGAAGATCATGGAGATCGCGTTGCCGCGCACGGCGCGCATCTCCTCCTCGGGCAGCGCGAGCAGGTCGCGCCCCTCGAAGCGGATCGAGCCGGAAATCCGGCCATTGATGGGCGAGATCAATCGCATGATCGAGAGTGCGGTGACGCTCTTGCCCGAGCCGCTTTCGCCCACGATGGCGAGCGTCTCGCCGGCGCTCACGGCGAAGCTCACATCGTCCACCGCGTCGCGCCATTCGCGGCCCACGCGGAAGGAGGTGCGCAGGTTCTCGACCGAGAGAAGCGGCGCGCTCATCGCTCGCCCTTCAGCTTGGGGTCGATGGCGTCGCGCAGACCATCGCCGAGGATGTTCAGCGCAAAGACCACGACGAGGATCGCGATGCTCGGCGCAAGCACAAGCCAGTAGCTGTCGAGGATGTTCTCGAAGCCCTCGCGGATCATCCCGCCCCAGGTGGGGATCGGCGGCTTCACGCCGAGACCGACAAAGGCCAGCGATGCCTCCGTGCGGATGGCGCTGGCGAGCCAGAGCGAACCCATCACGAGGATTTCCGGGAAGATGTTCGGCAGCACGTGGCGCAGCATCAGCCGCGCATCGGAGAAGCCCAGCGAGCGCCCGGCATCAATGAACTCGCGCTCCTTGATGGCGATGGTCGGTGCGCGGGCGATGCGGGCGAAGGAAGGGATGGAGGTGATGGCGATCGCGATCACGATATTCGTCACCGAGGGGCCGAGCATCGCCACGAGGATGAGCCCGAGGATGAGCGAGGGGAACGCGAGCAGCATGTCCATCATCTGCATCACGATGATGTCGAGCCGCCCGCCATACCAGCCGGCGATGATGCCGATGGCAGAGCCGATGACCAGTGCGATCGCCGTGGAGGCGATGCCGATCACCAGCGAGATGCGCGCACCATGAAGCAGCCGCGAGAGGATGTCGCGGCCGTAATAATCCGTGCCGAGATAGTAAGTTTCGAAGGGCGGCTTCAGCTTCGAGAAGACATCCTGCTCCACCGGATCATGCGGGGAAATCCAGGGCGCGAGGATCGCAAGCAGCAGGACGATCACGAACACCGCGAGGCCGAGCCACGAGGTCTTGTTGGCGTTGAAGGCACGGATGGTCGTCGTAAGCCAGCGATAGCGGCTGGGCGAAGCGGCGGGGGCGTCGTGGATCGAGTGGCTCATGAGAGCTTCACCCTTGGATCGACGATCGCATAAACGATATCCGTCAGCATGTTCACCACCACCACGATCAGCGTGTAGATCACCATCATGCCCTGCAGCATCATGTAATCGCGCTGGCTCAACGCCCCGATGATCAGCTTTCCGAGGCCGGGCCGGTTGAAGACGATCTCCGTCAGCACCGAATTGCCGATGAGGATCGAGAGATAGAGCCCGACGATCGTCACCACCGGGATCAGCGCGTTGCGCAAGGCGTGCCGCCAGACAATCACCCGCCATGGAACGCCCTTGGCGCGGGCGGTGCGCACGTAATCTTCCTGCATCACCTCCAGCATGGCCGAACGCGTCACGCGCGTGATGTAGGCCGCCATGATCAGCCCGAGATTGATCGCCGGCAGCGCGATGGACTGGAACCATTCCCATGGCGTGCCGCGATTGGAACTGATGACCGGGAACCAGCGCAGGGCAAGCGCGAAACCGATCAGCAGCAGGATCGCCGAGACGAAGGGCGGGAAGGACAAGCCGATCAACGAGAGGATGCGGGTGAAATAATCTGGCATGCGGTTGCGGTTGATCGCGGCCCATGCCCCGAGCGGCACGCCGATGGCCGCACCCAGAACCAGCGACACCGCCGTGAGTTCAAGCGTCCAGGGCAGCACGGCCATCACCTCGGCCAGAACCGGCCGGCCGGTGACCAGCGACGTGCCCCAGTCACCGCGCACGGCACCGGCGAGGAAGGAGATGTATTGCTCGAAGAGCGGCCGGTCGATCCCGAGGCGTTTCTGCAGGGCGGCAATGGCGGCGGCATCCGCCTGATCGCCGAGGATCACCAGAGCCGGATCGCCCGGCACGATGCGGATGACGATGAACACCAGCGTCAGCACGGCAAACAGCGTGACAACCGCGAACATCAGACGCTTGACGAGAAAGGCGCCCATTCCGGCCCTGAACCCCCGGGAAAGAAAGGGCGGACCCTCTGGCCCGCCCGGATCGGCTTCAACGCGTGAAGCGCGTGTTCTCGGTCACCGGCGGGCCGAGGTTCAGCGAGCCCTTCAGCTCATAGCCAAGGTCGAGATTGTCCCGATAGGCCCAGAGCATCAGCATCTCGTTCACCGGCACGGCGCAGACCTCGGCGATGATCTTTTCCTGCGCGGTCTTCCAGAGCGCCACCTGCTTCGCCTGGTCCTGCTCGGTGCGGGCGGCATCGATTTCCGCATCCGCGACCCTGCAATGCGAGAAGTTGGTCACGGCCGTTGGCGTTTTCACGATCGAGCGCGAATGGAAGAACTGCGTCAGATAGACATCCGCGATGGGGAAGCGCGCCGCCTGGAAATGCACGACCTGCGAGAGATCCTGCCGGATCTGCTGATGGAAGGTCGGGTGTTCCACGGGTGTGATGTCGAGATTGATGCCTGCGCGCTTCAGTTGGGCCTGGGTTGCCTCCATGAAGCCCATCATGCCCGGCAGGGTGGTGTGGATCGCCTTCAGCGTGATGCCGTTGGGGAAGCCGGCTTCGGTGAGAAGCGCCTTCGCCTTGTTGAGATCATGCGGCAGGAGCGGCGCGGTTTCATGCGTGCCGAAATAGCCCGAAGGCACCACGGACACCGCCTGCCGCGAGATCGCCGTGCCACGGAACTGCTGGATGCCCGCACGGTTGATCGCATGGGCGATGGCCTGCCGCACCTTGATGTTGTCGAGCGGCGGCTGGGTCATGTTGAGGTGGATGACCGACATTTCGGCCGGACCGAAGGCCACGACCCTGAGGCCCGGCGTTCGGGCGGTGCGATCCACCCAGGCCTGCTCCTGCCGGCCGATCATCAGGTCGATCTCGCCGGCCTGCAACGCGAGGTCACGCGCGGCGTCGGAAGGGATGAAGCGATAGAGGATCTCTTTGAGCTTCGGTTCGCCGCGGAAGTATTTCGGGTTCGCCACGAGCTTCACATATTGCTGCGGCACATATTCCGCGAACATGAAGGGGCCGGTGCCGGCCGGCTTCTTGCCGAAGCCATCCTTGCCCAGGGCCTCGGCGGCCTTTTTGCACACCATGTTGCCGCCGTGGTAGTTCATCACCTGCCCCAGCAGGCTCGGAATGGCGTTCTTCAGCATGATCCTGACGGTGTATTTGTCCACCGCCTCCACCTTGTCGAAGGCGGCATAATCCGAGGAGAAGGTGGAGGTGTCCTTCGTGGCGGCGCGGTTCAGCGAGTAGACCGCATCTTCCGAGGTGAATTCGCCGCCATCATGGTGGCATTGCACGCCCTGGCGCAGCTTGAAGGTCCATTCCTTGCCATCGGGCGAGGAGGTCCAGCTCTCGGCGATATCGGGCTCGATTTGGTCCGGCGAGGCCTGACCCGGCTTGATGCGCACAAGGCCGTTGAACATCCAGTTCATCAGCGCCTTGCCGGGCGTGCCGGAATTGAGATGCGGATCGAGCACGCCCGCATCCTGCGTCTGCATGCCCACGACCAGCGTCGTTTTCTGCGCGAGCGCCGGCCCCGCACACAGGAGAGTCGCGATCGCGCTCCCCAGAAGCCATGATTTCCTCATCCTGTCTCTCCTTCGTTTCTGGCAGTCTCGCGCCGCCCTTGGGTTACAACGTATCCTCAAGGCGGCAGTTCACAAGCATCTCCGCGACGACCGCATTGTTGGGCAGGCCGATGGCCGTGGCCGCGAGCCGCGCGATCTCCTGCGGGGTCGTCATGTCATCGAAGGGGA
>JADCCH010000097.1 GCA_020252865.1 Methylobacterium sp. | reverse complement strand
CGCTTCGCCCATGACAGCTACCGCCGCTTCATCACCATGTATTCCAACGTGGTTCTGGAGCTGGAGCACCACAAGTTCGAGGACATACTCGAGGAGTACAAGGATCACAAGGGCTACACGCTCGACACCGAGATGACCGCCGAGGACTGGAAGGCGATCATCGTTTCCTTCAAGGATTGCGTTGAGGAAAATCTCGGCCGGCCCTTCCCGCAGGACCCCCACGAGCAGCTCTGGGGCGCGATCGGCGCCGTGTTCGGCTCATGGATGAATGCCCGCGCGATCAAGTATCGCGAACTGCACTCCATCCCCGAGAGCTGGGGCACGGCGGTGAACGTGCAGGCCATGGTGTTCGGCAATATGGGCGACACCTCGGCCACGGGCGTGGCCTTCACCCGCAACCCCTCGACAGGCACGAAGGAGCTCTATGGCGAGTTCCTCATCAATGCGCAGGGCGAGGATGTGGTGGCGGGAATCCGCACGCCGCAGGACATCACCGAAGCCGCCCGCATCGCGGCGGGCTCGACGAAACCCTCGCTCGAAGCGGCCATGCCCGAGGCCTACAGGGAACTCGTGCGCATCTACGGCCTGCTCGAGAACCATTACCGCGACATGCAGGATCTGGAATTCACGGTTCAGCAGGGCAAGCTCTGGATGCTCCAGACCCGCAACGGCAAGCGCACGGCGAAGGCCGCGCTGCGCATCGCGGTGGATCTCGCCAATGAGGGCCTGATTTCGCAGGAAGAGGCCGTGAAGCGCGTCGATCCGGCCTCTCTCGACCAACTCCTGCACCCGACCATCGACCCGAAGGCGACCCGCCTGCAGTTCTCGACCGGGCTCCCCGCCTCGCCGGGTGCCGCGACGGGTGAGATCGTCTTCACCTCCGAAGAGGCGGAAGAAGCCAGGAAGGCCAAGCGCAAGTGCATTCTCGTGCGCGTGGAAACCTCGCCGGAGGATATCCACGGCATGCACGCCGCGGAAGGCATTCTCACCACGCGCGGCGGCATGACCAGCCACGCGGCGGTCGTGGCGCGCGGCATGGGCAAGCCCTGCGTCTCCGGCGCGGGCACGATCCGCATCGACATGGCCGCCGGCACGATGACCTGTGCCGGCAAGGTGCTGAGGCGTGGCGATTTCATCACCATCGATGGCGGCAACGGGCAGGTGCTCGTGGGTGAGGTCGCGATGCTCCAGCCGGAGCTCTCCGGCGAGTTCGGCGCGCTGATGGAATGGGCCGACAAGGCGCGCCGCCTCAAGATCCGCACGAACGCCGAAACCCCGCTCGATGCCCGCACGGCGGTGAAGTTCGGCGCGGAAGGCATCGGCCTCTGCCGCACGGAGCACATGTTCTTCGAAGGCGAACGCATCATCGCCATGCGCGAGATGATCCTCGCGGATGACGAAAAGGGCCGCCGTGTCGCATTGGCAAAGCTTCTGCCGATGCAGCGCTCGGATTTCGTCAAGCTCTTCGAGATCATGAAGGGTCTGCCCGTCACGATCCGCCTGCTCGATCCGCCTTTGCACGAATTCCTGCCGCACGAGCCGCGCGAGATCCAGGAAGTCGCGGAGGCCATGGGCGCCTCGGCCGAGAAGCTGCGCATTCGCGCGCTGGAACTGCGCGAATCGAACCCGATGCTCGGTTTCCGTGGCTGCCGCCTCGCAGTGGCCTACCCCGAAATCGCCGAGATGCAGGCCCGCGCGATCTTCGAGGCGGCTGTCGAGGTGGAAAGGCGCACCGGCGCGATGGTGACGCCGGAGGTGATGGTTCCGCTGGTGATGACCAAGCCCGAACTCGACCTTGTGAAGGCGCGCATCGATGCGATGGCGCTGGCGGTCGCGAAGGAAACCGGCGTCACCGTGCCCTATCAGGTCGGCACGATGATTGAATTGCCGCGCGCGGCCCTGCGCGCCGGCGAGATTGCAGGCGCGGCGGAGTTCTTCTCCTTCGGCACCAACGATCTCACGCAGACGACGCTCGGCATCTCTCGCGATGATGCCGGCAACTTCCTCGGCTCCTACAAGGCACGCGGCATCCTCGCCGAGGACCCCTTCGTAACGCTCGATCAGGAGGGCGTGGGCGAGCTCGTGAAGATCGCGGTTGCGCGCGGCAAGGCGACGCGCGCCGGCCTCAAGCTCGGCCTTTGCGGCGAACATGGCGGCGATCCGGCCTCCATCGCCTTCTGCGAGAGCGTCGGCCTCGATTATGTCTCCTGCTCGCCCTTCCGCGTGCCCATCGCCCGCCTCGCGGCGGCGCAGGCCGCCCTCGGCAAGGTGACGAAGGCTGAAGGCTGAAACTTCTTCAAGCGAAGCATGCCCCTGCGAAGGCGGGCGTGGTCACCCGTTCGCGGGAGGAAGATGCGAAAAAAGAGACCGTTCATCACCTGTCATAGATGGGCGTGCCGTCCCGGCACGCTCGCTTGTTTGGTTAAAATACAGGCAATTAACCTTGCTTTCTAAGGTTTCCTGAACCACAATCGATGTTTTCTGTCCTGATCCGAAAAAGGGATCGGGGTCGCATCATGGGTTTTGCCCGGAGCATCGTCGAGGAGCGGCAGCGCTACAGGCGACGACGCCGGACGATGCGCCTCTGCGCCTCCGTGGTCGCGACCTGGAGCCTTGCTGGGGCGGTGCTCGTCTCGACGACCGCGACCGCGGGCCTGAACCTGCATGTGCCGGATATCGAGTTCCGCCGCACGACGATGATCGAGCCCTCGCGGCTCACGCTCACCCCGCCGCGCCTGTCGCCGCTCATGATGAACAGCCAGGAGCGGATCGCGCTTTTCCATGAGCCTGAAAGCGTGGGAAAAGGCCTGTCCGCGCATGTCCGGCGAGTGGATCTCGCGCGCGCGAACCGGGTGCCGACCCTGCCGGGCCAGCCGCTGCTCTTTCTCGAAAACCGCGTGCTTCTGCCAAGCCAGAGGCTTGATCCAACCGTCAACCTGCATCGCGCCAGCCGGCTGCTGACGGCGCGTCTGTCGACATTCGGCGGGCGGACGCCTGCTTTCAGCAATGCCGGCCTCACGCCTTCCGGCCTCAGCCGGGCGGCTTTGACCCTTTCGCGCCCGGATGGCGCGACACCGGCCGTGAGCCGCGCGACGGCGCTTGCTTCCGTGACGCCGGCGCCGGAGGAGCCCGAGATCATCATGGTCTCGACCCTGCGCATCCCGTCGATCCAGCCGGTGACGCAAGCGCTGCTGCACATCCCGACCGTCGCCCTGTTGCTTCCCGACCTCGATCTGTCCGACCCCGAAACGCGCCGGCGGGAGATGAAATGCCTGGCGGAGGCAGTCTATTTCGAAGCGCGCTCCGAGCCTGAAACCGGGCAGGCGGCAGTCGCTCAGGTGGTGATCAACCGCGCGAAAAGCGGGCTCTATCCCACCTCGATCTGCGGTGTTGTCTACCAGAACCGCCATCGCTACAAGGCCTGCCAGTTCACCTTCGCCTGCGAGGGCAAGGCGCTGGTCATCCGCGAACCGGATTCCTGGGCGGTGGCGACGCGCGTCTCGCAGGAGGTGCTGGAGGGCCAGATCTACCTGCCGGCCGTTGGCGCTTCCACGCATTATCACGCGGATTACGTCGCGCCCTGGTGGTCGCGCAGGCTGAAGCGGACGGATCGCATCGGCCGGCATATTTTTTACCGGCTCCGACCGGGCCAGACCTGAGACTTGCGCTTCCGCTTCGACCTGCCCGCGCATTCATTTCGGACTCATAGTTGTTGCCTGTTGAATTCCCGCGCCGAACGGCGCCTGATCCATCGCGCGGAAGACGAGACAAAGCGGCGTCCCGCCTCCTTCGGTGCTTTCACCCCTGACTGGCATCACCCTTGCCGATATGGCCTCGACCGGGGCGACGGGCTCGCTAAAAAGAGACCGCGATCGTCCTTATGAGCGGGCGGGAATGGGGCCCAGCCAGAATTGCAGCCCCGGCATGCCCGGAGATGGCATATCGGGCAAGTCGATGCCGGCATTGCGCATGAAGGTCCATTGCGCAACGGGGGCCGGTTCAGGATGGTCGGCCCTGAAATGCCCGCCGCGGCTTTCCTTGCGGTTCAAGGCGGCCGTCATCATCAGATGGGCGACCAGAGACATATCCCCGAGCTTGCTGCGCAGACCCTCCCGCATCACGCGGCCCGAGATTTTCTTTCGCACATCTGCCTTCCAGCCCGGCGCCGCGCCGCTGCGGATCACGCCCAGATTTTCCTGCATGAACCGTCGCAGTTCGAGGATTTCGGTTGCATCCGCCTGGGTTTCGCCCGGCGCGGAACCGGCATCCCGCATCACCGCATCGGTCGGGTTCCGTGCCTTGGCTGCAATCGCATGGGCAGCCCTTGCCCCGAACACAACCGCCTCCAGCAGCGAGTTCGAGGCGAGGCGGTTCGCGCCATGCACGCCGGTATGGGCGACCTCACCCACCGCGTAGAGGCCCGGCACGCCGATGGCCGCGCCATCCGCATCCACCGCCACGCCGCCCATGTGATAATGCGCGGCGGGCGCGATGGGGATGACACGCGTCACAGGATCGATGCCCGCCGCGACACAAGCCGCATGCACCGTCGGGAACATCTCCGGAAACCTCACGCCGATCGCCTCGCGACAATCGAGGAACGCGCCGTTTCCGGCCTGAATCGAAGCGAAAACGCCGCGCGCAACCACATCGCGCGGGGCCAGTTCCGCATCCCGGTGAAGCTTCTGCATGAAACGCTCGCCATGCTGATCCACCAGCTTCGCGCCCTCGCCGCGCAGCGCTTCGGTCGCGAGCGGAGCGGGATCGCGACCGATATCGAGCGCGGTCGGGTGGAACTGAACGAATTCCGGGTTCACGATGGTGGCACCCGCCCGGAGAGCCATCGCAAGACCCGAGCCCCAGGCTTGCTTCGGGTTGGTCGTCACCGCGAAGAGCTGCCCCGCCCCGCCCGTGGCGAGCACGACATGGCTGGCTTTGAGCCGCAGGAGCCGATCGCCTTCTTGCGCGATGGCGCCGGTGATGCGCCCATTCTCGACCAATAATCGATGCGCCTCCGCGCCTTCGATCACCCGGATCGAGGGGGTGCGGCGCACGGCGGCGATCAGCGCCTCCATGATCTTCTTGCCGGCCATGTCACCGCGCACGCGCACCACGCGATGGTGGGAATGGGCCGCCTCGCGGCTCTGCACCAGCTTGCCCTGAAGATCGCGATCGAAGGGAACGCCGAATTCGAGGAGATCAAGGATGCGATCCGAAGCTTCGGAGACCATCAGCCGCACCATCGCCTCGTCGCAGAGGCCGGCACCGGCCACCAGCGTATCCTGCACATGGCTTTCGATGGAATCGCCCTCGCCGATGGCGGCCGCGATGCCGCCCTGCGCCCAGGCGGAGGAAGCGCCCTCCCCCAGCGGCACGGGGGTCAGCACCGTGCAGGGCAGGGGCGCGAGTTTCAGCGCCGTGAACAGCCCCGCAAGGCCGCCGCCGATGATGAGGATGGAGGGCATGGGCGCGCGGGCTTCTCCCAACTTTGTCTTTTCTCAACGCTGTCATGACCGGGTCGGGCTGTCCGTCCAGGAACGGACACCGGATCGCGCCCGGTCATGACCAGACCGGAGCATCACTGCCTCAGGTTCACCATCCGCTCCACGGAGCGGCGGGCGCGGATGGCGAGTTCCTCGGGGATTTCCACCTGATGCTCGAGGTTGAGCAGGCTGTCGAGGATCTTCGGCAGCGTGATGCGCTTCATGTGCGGGCAGAGGTTGCAGGGCCGCACGAACTCGACATCCCTCGCCGAGGCCGCGACATTGTCGGCCATCGAGCATTCGGTGACGAGCAGCACTTTCCCGCCATGCTGCGCCTTGGCGTAATCGATCATCCCGGCGGTGGAGCCGGTGAAATCGGCCTCGGCGATCACATCCGGCGGGCATTCCGGGTGCGCGATGATGCGGATGGTGGGGTCTGCCTCGCGATAGCGGCGCAGTTCCTCGCCGGTGAAGCGCTCATGCACCTCGCAGGCGCCGTGCCAGGCGATGATCTTCACCCTCGTCTTCGACTGCACATATTTCGCCAGATACTGGTCGGGCACGAAGAGCACGCGGTTCGTCCCGAGGCTCTCCACCACCTGCACGGCATTGGCGCTCGTGCAGCAGATATCGACCTCGGCCTTCACTTCGGCGGATGTGTTCACGTAAGCCACCACCGGCACGCCGGGATAGGCCTCGCGCAGGCGGCGGATATCCGCGCCCGTGATCGAGGAGGCGAGCGAGCAGCCGGCCTTGAGATCGGGGATCAGCACCATCTTCTCGGGGCTGAGCAGCTTCGAGGTCTCGGCCATGAAATGCACGCCGCCCTGCACGATGATCTTCGCATCGAGCTTCGCGGCCATTTTCGCCAGTTGCAGGCTGTCGCCCACCACATCGGCCACGCAGTTGTAGATTTCGGGCGTCTGGTAATTATGCGCGAGGATCACCGCGTTGCGCTGCTTCTTGATGCGGTTGATCGCGGCGACATAAGGCGCGTGGAACGGCCATTCGACGCTCGGCACGATGTGCTTCACGCGCTCATAGAGATGCGCGGTCTCGGCCGCGACCTCCGGGGTATAGGTGAGGTCTGGGCGCGGGAGCACCTCCCGCTCCGCATTGCGGCGCGGCACGGCCGGGCTTTCCGGAAGCTGAACGCTGCTCATCCTCATGATCCTTTCCGGGCTCGGATGTCCGTGCGACCTTTTCCAACTCGCTAGGCGCATCGCATAAGCTCATCTTGAGCATAAGAGTCCTTTTATACTCAAGTTGAGTATATCTCATATCGCTTTTCCGGCGAAAAATCCAGCCTGAAAAATGAAGCTGCCGCCGCAGGCAGGGCGCCCGGTTTTCGCGAGCTCTTCCGGCGAGCGGCCGGGGCATCCGCTTTTCGCGGGTCGATTGTTGACATCGCCCCGCGGCTCGGCCTTTCCTGTCGTTTCACTCGCGATGGCCGCTTCCGCATGAATGAGTTCGTCCGCCTCGGT
>JADCCH010000096.1 GCA_020252865.1 Methylobacterium sp. | reverse complement strand
TGGACAAATGTCTATCGGCACGTCGATATTCGCCTGACCACGCATGATGCGGGCGGGTTGACCGAACTCGATCTTGCTTTGGCCCGCGCCATCGAGCGGATTGCGCATCGCCAGGCGGGGTGAGATTTTTTACGCATTTTCTTCACGCGAACCGGAATCCACCCCCGCCTTCGCGGGGGCATGCTTCGCTTGAAAATGCTTTGCCGGTTACTTCGGCGCCATGCGGATCGCACCATCGAGGCGGATGCCCGTGCCGTTCAGCATGTCGTTCCGGCAGATGCTTTCCACCAGCGCCGCATATTCCGCCGGGTTGCCCAGCCGCTGCGGGAAGGGCACGGCGGCGGCAAGCGTCTTGCGGTATTCCTCGGAGATCTGGTCGAACATCGGGGTGTGGAAGATGCCTGGAAGGATGCTCACGACGCGGATGCCATGGCCGGAAAGATCGCGCGCGACCGGCAGGGTGAGGGCCAGCACGCCTCCCTTCGAGGCGGAATAGGCGGCCTGGCCGATCTGGCCATCCTCCGCCGCGACCGAGGAGGTGTTCACGATCACCCCGCGCCCGCCATCGGGCGTGACCGGCTCGAGACCGGCCATGGCAACCGAGCATTTCGCGATCATCCGGTAGGAGCCGATCAGGTTGATGCCGATCACCTTCGTGAAAGCTCCGAGATCATGCGCCTTGAGCGCGCCGGTCTCGCGATCCTTGGACACCGTGCGCTGCCCCGCGACGATGCCTGCGCAATTCACCAGAATGCGCTCCACGCCATGCCTTCCCCGGGCGGCGGCGAGGGCGGCATCGACCGACTCATCGCTCGTGACATCGCAGATATGGAAAAAGCCGCCAATCTCCCCCGCAACGCGGTTTCCCCGCTCGGCATTGAGGTCCAGCAGAGTCACCCGCACGCCGAAGCTCGCGAGATGCCGGGCGGTGGCCTCGCCCAGGCCGGATGCCCCGCCCGTGACAAGGGCGGCGATGGTGGAATCGAGCTTCATATCCGTATCTCCCTGTGGTTTCCATCAGCGGTAGCGGCTTGTGGTATACCATGCAACCCCGCCTGGGGTCGGATATGCGGCTTGGACTTGAACTTGCCGCAATCGCCCGCAAAATCGCGCATCGTCACCGGAGGTTTTCGAGCATGAGCGTCGAATGGCGTGAACCGATGAGCAAGGCCGAGATGCAGGCGATGCGTCGCGCCGCGCGTGACGAGGCGGGCATTCTGGCCGAGGTTCTGGCGATGATACGCAAGCTTGCACGCGCGCTGCCTTTCGCGGAGGATGCGCTCGCGGCCCATTTCTGCGTGCGCGATCCCGCCACGAGCCGCCGCGTGAAGCTCATCCTTCTTGCGGCCCTGGCCTATCTCGTCATGCCGATCGACGGCATCCCGGATTTCCTGCCGCTGCTCGGCTTCGGGGATGATGCCGCAATGATCGCGGCAGCGATCGCCGCCGTGCGCGGCGCCATCACGCCCGAACATCGGGCACGGGCGCGGGCCATGCTGGATGAATCGCAATACGCGGATTGAACCCTAGCGCGACTCCTCCACGCCTGCCGCTTCGAGCCCGCGCCTGAGGCGCGTGAAGGCGAGGCGCAGGCGCGATTTCACGGTGCCCAGCGGGATGCCCGTGCGCTCGGCGATCTGTGAATGCGAGAGCCCTTCATAAAAGGCAAGCTTCACGAGGCTCTGTTGCTCGTTGGGCAATTCGGTCACGAGGCCGCGCACGATGTCATCGCGCTGCTGGCCATCAAAGGCCTGGTCGATCTGCCCCTCGGAGGCGATTTCGAGAATCGCGGGCGATTGCGGATCGACATAATCCGTGCGGTCGCGCCGGCTGAGATCGATGCGGCGGTTGCGCGCGATGCGATAAAGCCAGGTCGAAAGCGCCGATTTCGAGGGATCGAACAAGGAAGCCTTGCGCCAGAGCGTGATCATCACATCCTGCGCGATTTCCTCGGCCTGCGCGGCATCGAGGCCGAGTCGCTGCAGATGCGCTTCGATTCGCGGCGCGAAATGGTCGAAAAGGGTCGTGAAGGCTTCCTTATCGCGGCATTCCGCCACGCGTGCCACCAGACGAGACCAATCCTCGGCTCGCGAGCCGCCCGCGGAAGCGGATGCCGGGGGGTCAACTTTGTCCATGGCTTGGTCTCTCGTTCTTATCGGGAGCAACTCCGACGCAAATAAGGCCTAGCTCAGATTTCGGCATCAGGCCGATCTTGTTTTTTCTTGTAACACGGTGTTGCCAAAGGGCGCGAGGAATTTCGCGACGATATGTCGTCTTGATTTTGCCTGCCCGATCATTTCGCAAGCGCATTTTTGCCAAAGTTACGCTGAGATAAAGAAAGGTGGCGCTTCCCCCGTCAAGCGGGATGAGCTAACGCAAATTCTGGAAAATCTGAACCGTGCCATGGCCAGCCTTGGCAGGAAAAGGGCAGCAGGAGAAACGATGATCGGTCGTGGAATTGCGGTGCGGCAGGGCGCCCTTGCCGGGAATGCTTCCCGTTTGGTGCTCGCGGCCGGGCTGGTTGCGGCCTGTGCGAGCGCGACACTGGCTCAGCAGCGCCCTCCGGCCAATGCGCCGGCAGCGACGGCGCAGCAGCGCGCAAATCCGAACGGGACCTTCGAACTCGGGACATTCGGCGACTGGAAGGCGGCGATTTCCGGCCAGGGTCGTGCCCGTGTATGCTATGCTTTAGCTTCGCCGAACGAGCGCCTGCCCAAGAATCTGAAGCGCGATCCCGCCTCGATCTTCGTTTCCACCCGCATCGGCGATGGCGCGAAGAACGAGGTGGCGATCCGCCTCGGCTTCGGTGCCAAGCCTCGGGAGGATGGCACGCTGACGATCGGAACCGCCAATTTCGCGCTTTTGACCGAGGGCGAGAACGCCTTCCTGAAGAACCCGGCGCAGGAGGTCCAGCTGCTCGAAGCGATGCGTCGGGGACAGAACTTGCTGATCAAGGTGACCTCGGCGCGCGGCAATGCGCTGACGGATCGCTACAGCCTGAAGGGTTTCGCGCAGGCCGTGGAACGCATGGCCAAGGAATGTCCGGGCTGATCCCCCCCCCGAAAGCCGGAAGAGGAATGCCCGTGACTCCTGATCTTGCTGTCTCCTCCGCAGCTGCCGCCTTGCCGGTTACGGCCAAGCCGACGCTGGCCGGACTGCCGCGCGCGGCTCTTGCCGGGTTCCTCAGTGGGCATGGCGTGCCGGACAAGGAAATCCGCATGCGGGTTGGCCAGATCTGGCACTGGCTCTATGTGCGCGGCGCGACCGGTTTCGACGAGATGTCTAATGTCGCAAAGACCCTTCGCGCGCTGTTGGATGCCAGCGCGACTTTGGACCGCCCCGAAATCGTGCGCGAGCAAATCTCAGCCGATGGCACGCGCAAATGGGTGCTGCGGCTCCCTTCCCGCAGCCTCCATGACCGGGGTGCCGAGGTCGAGTGCGTCTACATCCCGGAGAAGGATCGCGGCACGCTCTGCGTTTCCTCACAGGTCGGTTGCACGCTGAACTGCTCCTTCTGCCATACCGGCACGCAGAAGCTCGTGCGCAATCTGGAGGTAAGCGAGATCGTCGGCCAGGTGCTGGTCGCGCGCGACCGCCTCGGGGATTATCCCGGCCGCACCCCGCCGGAAGGGGCCTTCGTGCCGAATGATGGCGGACGCTTCGTTTCGAACATCGTCTTCATGGGCATGGGCGAGCCGCTCTACAATTACCAGAACGTGCGCGATGCGATCGGCGTGCTGACCGATCCGGAAGGGCTGCAGCTCTCCCGGCGCCGCATCACGGTCTCCACCTCCGGCGTGGTGCCGGAGATCGCCCGGCTCGGCATGGATACCGGCACGATGCTGGCGATCTCGCTGCATGCCACGAATGATCCGCTGCGCGACGTGCTCGTGCCGATCAACAAGAAATACAACATCGCCGAGTTGCTGCAGGCCTGCCGGGATTATCCCGGTGTTTCGAATGCACGCCGGATCACCTTCGAATATGTGATGCTCAAGGGCGTGAATGACAACCTTGCGGAAGCGCGCGCGCTGGTGAAGCTGCTGAAGGGCATTCCGGCGAAGATCAACCTCATCCCCTTCAACCCCTGGCCGGGTTCCATCTATGAGTTCTCGGATTGGGAGAGAATCGAGAGGTTTTCCGATCTCATCTTTTCCGCCGGCTATTCCTCGCCCATCCGGACGCCGCGCGGACGGGATATTCTCGCGGCCTGCGGGCAGCTGAAGAGCGATACTGAAAGGATGCGCGCCCGCGCCCGCCTGATGCTGGAAGAGCAGCTGGCGCTCGGCGCGGATTAAGAACGGCGCCTCGTTCAGACTCGTGTAAAGTTAATGTGAATTCAGCATGGCAAAGGCCCGTTCCGGCCGTTAGCCGCAGCGCTTTCGTAAAGAGGATCACGTTATCCTGATTGCATTCATCGAGGGAACTCGAGGGGAATGCATCATGAATCTGCTCGGCCGCGCCATCGCGCGTTTTCTGGAAAAGCCGATCCGAGGCTATGAGCCGGCGGTCTCTCCGGATTTCAGCGTGCTGACTTCCGTTCTCAAGCCCGGTGACGTCGTGCTCGTCGAGGGCAATATCCGGGTTTCCTCGGTCATCAAATATCTCACGCAATCCACCTGGTCGCATTCGGCGATCTATGTCGGTGATTGCCTTTGTCGCGCCGAGCCGGATGGCGAGCCGCATGTGCTGATCGAGGCCGAGATGAGCGAGGGCGTGATTTCCTCGCCGCTTTCCAAGTATCGCAACACGCATCTGCGCATCTGCCGCCCCGTAGCGCTGAAGGAGGAAGACCTGGAGCGCGTGATCGGCTTCCTGAAGCATCGCCTCGGCCATGGCTACGACGTGAAGAACGTCCTCGGCCTGATGCGCTTTCTCGTGCCGATGCCCGTTCCCACCCGTTGGCGCCGCCGCATGCTGGCGCTCGGTTCGGGCGATCCGAGCCGCGCCATCTGCTCCACGCTCATCGCCGAGGCCTTCCAGTCCGTGCGCTACCCGATCCTGCCACGTGTCGAGACGGTCGATGGCCGGCGCAAGGTGAAATCCCGCTATGCCCGGCGGGAGATCCTGCATATCCGCCACCATTCGCTCTACACGCCGCGTGATTTTGATATCTCGCCTTACTTCGCCATCGTGAAGCCAACGATCGAGAGCGGCTTCGATTACAAGGCGCTGAAATGGACGAAGGGCTTCGCGGTCACGCCCTTGCGGGCGCAGCCGATCGAGGGCGGAGCACCGCGCGGCGCGGGCCAGGGCGCGAACGCGATGGGCATGGTGCCGGCTGCCCCGCGCTGATGCGCTTGGCTCAGCGGCCCTGCATGCGCAGCACCTGCACCGCGAAAAGGGTGAAGATGCCGGCGAAGGAAAAGTCGATCGCCCGCATGAGCTTCGGGTTGCGGCGCATGGTTTCGATGAAACTTTCGGCCACCAGGATGAGACCCACCGCCAGGGGCAGCGCGAAGATCACGAAGTAGATCCCGAGAAAAAGGAGCTTGCTTTGCGCATGGGGATCGTTCGCGGCCACGAATTGTGGCAGGAAGGTCAGATAGAACAGGATGATCTTCGGGTTGGTGATGTTCACCCCCAATCCCTGGAGAAAGGTCCGTTTCACCGAGATGTCCTTCCGGTCTCCCCGCTCGATGTTCAGAGCCGAGCCGTGGCGGATCGCGTCATAGGCCATCCACAAGAGGTAGAGCGCACCCACGATCCTCACGAACGCGAAGGCGGTGGCCGAGGCCGCAATCAGCGCCGAAAGCCCGAAGGCTGCGGCCATGGAATGCACGAGATTGCCGAAGCTCGCCCCGCTCATCGCCGCAATGCCCGCGCTGCGCCCGCCTTGCATGGTCTTTGCGAGAAAGAAGCTCATGTCAGGCCCGGGCGTGATGAAAAGAATGAAGCAGGCGAGTGAATAGCTCAGCAAGGTCGCGGTGTCGGGCAGGAAGGTCATCCGGCGGGTCTCTCAAGGCTCAATCAAGCGCGACGAAGCTAGCCTTGCACCTTACCCGTTGCCACCCGATTTCGGGCCGCCCAGTGAAATCACGCGGGTGATGGATCGACAAATGCCGTCGCGCGGGTTTAGCCTTGCATCAGGATGGGCAAGGGGAGGATGTCATGCGTTCGAAGACGGTTTTTGCGGGGCTCGTCCTCGCCTTGGGAAGCGCGGGGCTCGCGACAGCGCAGCAGGCGCCGCCGTCGGCCGCACCGCCGATCATCGCGCAGAATGCCCGGCTGCTGCCGGTTCTCGCACAGAACGGCATGGTTTCCTCGCAGGAGCGGCTCGCGAGTGCGATTGGCGTCGACGTCCTCAAGCGCGGCGGCAATGCGGTGGATGCGGCCGTGGCTGTGGGCTTCGCCCTGGCGGTGACCCTCCCGCGCGCGGGCAATCTTGGCGGGGGCGGCTTCATGCTCGTGCATCTTGCCAGAACCGGCGAGACGGTCGCGATCGATTACCGCGAGATTGCACCAGCCGCCTCCACGCCGACCATGTTCCTCGGCGCGAATGGCGAACCAGACCCGCAGAAATCGCGGGATTCCGGGCTTTCGGTGGGCGTGCCTGGCACGGTGCGCGGCATGGCGCTGGCGCTTGAGAAATACGGCTCCGGCAAGTTCACGCTGGCGCAACTCATCGAGCCTTCCGTGAAGCTCGCGCGCGAGGGCATCCCGGTGGCAGAGGATCTCGCGGATTCGCTGCCGGGCGCCATGGGCCGGATGAGCAGGTTCCCCTCCTCGATGGCGATCTTCGCCAAGGACGGCAAAGCCCTGCCGCGCGGCTCGATGCTGGTGCAGGCGGAACTCGCGAACACGCTTGAAGCCATCCGCCAGCAGGGGCCGGATGCCTTCTACAAGGGGCGCATCGCCGAGCAGATCGTCGCCGCCGTGCGCGAGACCGGCGGCATCATGACGCTCGAGGACATGGCGAATTACAAGGCGGTGATCCGCCCGGCGGTGACAGGCCGGTATCGCGGCTACACGCTTGCCTCCATGCCGCCGCCTTCCTCGGGCGGGGTGCATCTCGTGCAGATCCTCAACATTCTTGAAGGCTACGATCTCAAGGCGATGGGCGCAGGCTCGGCCGCGAGCCTGCATGCCCTGGCGGAAGCGATGAAGCCGGCCTATGCCGATCGCGCCACCTTCCTTGGCGATCCCGACCGCGTGAAGGTGCCGGTGAAGGGCCTGACCTCCAAGGCCTATGCCGAGAAGCAGCGCGCGAAGATCGATCTTTCGAAGGCGAGCAAGGCCGATGACATCAAGGCCGGCGATCCGCTGCCGCATGAGAGCGACCAGACCACGCATTATTCGGTTGTCGACAGCGAGGGGAATGCGGTCGCGAACACCTATACGCTCAATTTCTCCTATGGCATGGGCCTCGTGGCTGCTGGCACGGGCGTGCTGCTGAACAACGAAATGGATGATTTTTCTGCGAAACCCGGTGCACAGAACGCCTATGGGCTCGTGGGGTCGGATGCGAATTCGGTGCATCCCGGCGCGCGGCCGCTCTCCTCGATGACGCCGACCATCGTGTTTCGGGATGGCAAGCCCTTCATGGTCACGGGCTCGCCCGGCGGCAGCCGCATCATCTCGACGACCTTGCAGGTCATCACCAACGTGATCGATTTCGACATGAATCTCGCGGAAGCGGTGGCCGCGCCCCGCATCCACCACCAGTGGAAGCCGGATGCGCTGCTCGTGGAGCCAGGTCTTTCGCCCGATACCCTGAAGCTGCTCGTGGATCGCGGCCAGACCGTGCGGCCCGGCGCGGTCTCGGGCTCGGCGAATTCCATCCTGCTGCAGGGGGGATGGCTGCAAGGCGCGGCGGATACGCGCCAGCGCGGCACAGCGGCAATCGGCCATTAAGTAAGGTGAACTAGCTCTGGGCGCTGGCGGAGAACGCGGCGCCCAGCACCTCGCCTGGCGTTTCCAGGCTGCCGGCCTGCAACACCAGCGCGAAGGCATCGGCCTCGACATGGCTCAGCATGTCCCGGGTGATCGCAATCGTCGCATTCCCGGCGGGGGCCGGACCGAGATCGACGAGATCGCGCACCACATTCGCGTAGGTGATGGTCCTGCCCATGTTCTCGCCGCGGCGGATTTCCACCGACTGACGCAGGCTGACGGGCATGAGAATGATGCGCGCGGGGATTGCGCCGGCACGGGAAATGGAAGCCTTCCAGCCGGCATCCGTCCTGGAGAGCGTCACGCTCGCAGGTTCCGCGCTGTTGCCCGGAGAGCGCTGCAGGCGCGTGAGCGCCGAAAGGTCGGAGCCCACGCAATGGGCACGCCCATTCACGATGGCCTGCGGGGTATAGACGCGTTTGTTGGCGATGCCTGCCGCATAGGCCTTGTGGCGCCGCGTGAAGGCCGGCTTCGCCAGCGTGTCCTTCCAGCCGAGGTAATCCCAGATTTCCGTGGCGAAGGTCAACGGCAGCACGCCGGGCTCGCTGGCGAGCCTGAGCATCAGTGCATCCGCTGCCGGGCAAGAGGAGCAGCCCTGCGAGGTGAAGAGTTCGATGAGCGTGATACGCTCCGAAGCTGCGACCTGCGCGCGGGCCATGCCCGGCAGAAGGCAAGCCGCCGCCATTCCGCGACCGAAGGCACGGCGGCTGAGGCTGAAGGGGAGATTGAACGACGTCATCGAAAAACCTAAAGCAGGTCTAAACGGCATATGCGAATCACAAGCCGGTGTATTTTTGGTGCTTTCTTGCAAGAAAGCCGCCGGAGAGGGTCCCGGCGGCTGGTTCTTGCGATCGGTTCTTGCGAACGGTTCTTGCGATCGACGGCAGCACTCACGCTGCAAGCTGGCGCAGCACGTAATGCAGAATGCCGCCATTGCGATAGTATTCGAGCTCATCCAGCGTGTTGATGCGGCAATCGAGAGGCAGGTCGAAGCTGGTGCCGTCGGCACGCGTCACTTTCGCCACCACCTTCTGGCGCGGTTGGATGGTCGCGAGGCCGGGAATATCCACGGTCTCGTCGCCCTTCAGGCCCAGGCTCTGCCAGGTTGTGCCTTCCTGGAAGGTGAAGGGCAGGATGCCCATGCCCACGAGGTTCGAGCGATGGATGCGCTCGAAAGACTGCGCAACCACGGCCTTCACGCCGAGAAGCGCGGTGCCCTTGGCCGCCCAGTCGCGCGAGGAGCCGTTGCCGTATTCCACGCCCGCGAAGACGACGAGCGGAACGCCCTCCGCCTCGTAACGCATCGCGGCATCATAGATGAACATCTTCTCCTTGGAAGGATAGTGTATGGCGTAGCCACCTTCGGGCGTGTTGCCAGCATCATCCTTCACCGCGAAGTTCTTGATGCGGATATTGGCGAAGGTGCCGCGCATCATCACTTCATGGTTGCCGCGACGCGTGCCATACTGGTTGAAATCGGCCGGGCGCACCTGGCGCTCGAGCAGATAGGCACCGGCCGGCGACGCCGCCTTGATCGAACCGGCCGGGGAAATGTGGTCGGTCGTGATCTTGTCGCCGAAGAGGGCCAGAATGCGCGCACCCTTGATGTCGGTGATCGGCTTCGGCGTCCTGGACATGCCAGTGAAATAGGGGGGATTCTGCACATAGGTCGAGCCGGAATTCCAGGCATAGGTGAGGCCCGAGGAGGCCTTCACGCCCTGCCAGCGCTTGTCGCCCTTGAAGACGTCGGCATATTTCGACGAGAACAGGTCACGCGTCACATACTTGCCGATGAATTCCTGGATCTCCTTCGAGGAGGGCCAGATATCCTTGAGGTAGACGGGCTTGCCGTCCGAACCCTCGCCGAGCGGCTCCTTCGCGAGGTTCTTCGTCACCGAACCCGCCAGCGCATAGGCGACGACCAGCGGGGGCGAGGCGAGGTAGTTCGCCTGCACATCCGGCGAGACGCGGCCCTCGAAGTTGCGGTTGCCCGAGAGCACGGCCGCCGCGATCATGTTGTTGTCGTTGATCGCCTTCGAGATATCCGCCGGCAATGGTCCCGAATTGCCGATGCAGGTGGTGCAGCCGAACCCCACGAGGTTGAAACCGAGGGCATCGAGATCTTTCTGGAGCCCGGCCTTCTCGAGATACTCCGCCACGACCTGCGAACCCGGGGCCAGCGATGTCTTCACCCACGGCTTCGTTGAAAGGCCCCTGGCCAGAGCGTTGCGGGCAAGCAGGCCCGCCGCGATCAGCACGCTCGGATTCGAGGTGTTGGTGCAGGAGGTGATCGCCGCGATCACCACGTCACCATGGGAAAGCGAGAAGTTCCGGCCGTCGACCGGCGCCTTGCGACCCTCGTCGCCGCCCTTCTTGTATTCGCTGACGAGCGCGGCGGAGAAGCCGGCCGCCACGTCCGACAATGCGATGCGGCCCTCGGGGCGCTTCGGGCCGGCGAGGGAAGGCAGCACGGTCGAGAGTTCGAGGCTGAGCGTGTCGGTGAAGACCGGGGTGGCGGCACCCTTCTCGCGGAACAGGCCCTGCGCCTTGCAATAGGCTTCCGTGAGCGCGATGCGATGCTTCTCTCGGCCTGTCATGTTCAGGTAGTTGATGGTCTCGCTGTCGCAGGGGAAGAAACCGCAGGTCGCGCCATATTCCGGGCCCATATTGGCGATTGTCGCGCGGTCGGCGAGGCTCAGATGGTCGAGGCCAGGGCCATAGAACTCGACGAACTTGTTCACCACGCCCTTCTTGCGCAGCATCTGCGTGACGGTGAGCACGAGGTCGGTCGCGGTGACGCCCTCGTTCAGCTTGCCCGTCAGTTCGAAGCCGACGACTTCCGGCAGCAGCATGGATTGCGGCTGGCCGAGCATGGCGGCTTCCGCTTCGATGCCGCCCACACCCCAGCCGAGAACCGCAAGGCCATTCACCATGGTGGTGTGGCTGTCGGTGCCGACAACGGTATCGGGATAGGCATGGATCGAGCCATCCGGCTGGCGCGCGGTCCAGACCGTCTGGGCGAGATATTCGGTGTTCACCTGATGGCAGATGCCGGTGCCCGGCGGCACGACGCGGAAATTCGCGAAAGCGCCCTGGCCCCATTTGAGGAAGTTGTAGCGCTCCTCGTTGCGCTCGTATTCGAGCTCGACGTTGCGATCGAGCGACTTCGCCGTGCCGAATTCATCGACGATGACCGAATGGTCGATCACGAGATCGACGGGCACCAGCGGGTTGATCTTGTTCGGGTCGCCGCCAAGCTCGACCATGCCGTCGCGCATCGCCGCGAGGTCCACCACCGCCGGAACGCCGGTGAAGTCCTGCATCAGCACGCGGGCCGGGCGGAAGCCGATCTCGGCCTCGTCCTTGCCCTTGTTGGCGAGCCACTTCGAGACATTCTCGATATCGGCCCTGGTGACGGTGCGATTATCCTCGTGGCGGAGCAGGTTCTCCAGCAGCACCTTCATCGAATAGGGGAGCTGCGAGATGCCCGCGAGGCCATTTTTTTCGGCCTCGGGGAGCGAGAAATAGACATAGGTCTTGCCATCGACGTTAAGTTCTTTGCGGCATTGGAAGCTGTCGAGCGACATCGGGAGTCCTTGAGGTCAGAATCCAGGGTCAAAATCCGTGAACGGATGCAGGCGGGGTGGCCGGGGGAGCCGTTACAGCCTCGAACCGGCGGGATTGGACCACCGGGCCGAGCGCGGCAGACCGGGTTCTCCGGCGCCGCGTGCGCCGCTCCGGGAGTGCCCGGACCCCGCGTCTTTGACCGGACGCGCGGCGCAACCGGGCCGGTCTATAGATCATTTCCAAAAAGACCGCTACACGAACGATGGATTGAGACCGGCCTGCTTTGCCGCATATCAACATCGCGGGTCATCCCGGGGGGATTCTTGACCGCCTTTCCCAGCCTTCGTCTGGTTGCATCGGGCCTCGCCGTGCGGCGCGGGCCCCGTTTCCTGTTCCGTGGGCTCGACATCACCCTCGCGCCCGGTCAGGTGATGCAGCTCACCGGCCCGAATGGCAGCGGAAAATCGACCCTCCTTCGCCTGCTCGCGGGTTTTTCGCCGCCCGATGCCGGGATGGTGAGGCTCGAAGGCGCGGGCGAGGAGGCAACGGGCTCCTTCCTCCATTATTTCGGCCATCGAGAAGGGCTGCGCCCGGCGCTGACCGCACGCGAGAACCTCGCCTTTCTGGCAGGTCTTCTCGGCGGCGATGAGGCGCGCATCCCCGAGGCCCTCGGCAAGCTGGGTGTCGCGCGCCTCATCGATCTGCCCGTACGCGTGCTTTCCGAAGGGCAGCGGCGACGCGTGGCCCTCGCGCGCTTGCTGGTGATCGACCGCCCGGTCTGGCTGCTCGATGAGCCGCTCGCCTCGCTCGATGTCGAGGCGGTCACGACGGTCTCCGCCCTCGTCGGGGAGCATGCCAGGGCGGGCGGCTCGGCGCTGGTCGCCACGCATCAGCCGCTCGCCGCCACCAACGCGGCGCTCGATCTTGCCGGGCGCCGGGAGGCCGCCGCATGAGCGCCGTCTCGGCTGTCCTTGCGCGCGACCTGCGCCTCGCCCGCCGCGCGGGTGCCGGGGCGAGCCTCGGGCTGATGTTCTTCCTCGTGCTCATTGCCATCGTGCCCTTTGCGATCGGGGCCGAACAGAAGCTGGTCTCGCGGCTTGCGCCCGCGCTTCTCTGGATCGCCGCCCTGCTCGCGACGCTTCTCGGCCTCGACCGGCTCTTCCAGGCCGACGAGGAGGATGGCGCGCTCGACCAGTTCCTGCTTTCCGGCGGGTCGCTCACGCTGCTGGTGCTGGCGAAGGCGCTCGCACATTGGCTGGTCACCGGCCTGCCGCTCAGCCTCGCGGCGCCGGTTCTGGGCCTGATGCTCGCCATCGAACCGCAGGCGATGCTGCCGCTCGCATTGTCGCTGCTGGTGGGAACGCCCGCGCTCACGCTCATCGGGCTTGTGGGCGCGGCGCTCACGGTCAGCCTCAATCGCGGCGGATTGCTGCTGTCGCTTCTGGTGGTGCCGACCGCGATCCCCACGCTGATCTTCGGTGTGGCGGTGGCGAAGGCTGCGGCAGAGGGTCGCGATTTCGCCATGCCCTTGACGGTTTTATGCGGCACCACACTCTTCGCGCTGGCCATTTCGCCCCTTGCAGCGGCCCTTGCACTTCGTCAAGCGCGGGGGTGACGCGAATTGCGCGGAAACGCGCCGGCCGTTAAGGGAGGGCGAAGAAGGAAAACATGACCGACCAGACCTCCGGTTCCTTGCTGCGCCTTGCCAATCCGGCCGTGTTCAACCGGCTCGCGGACCGGCTGATCGGCCCCTTCGCGGTGCTGACCACATTGCTGTTCGTCTGGGGGCTTTATGGCGCGTTCTTCGTGGCCCCCCCGGATTACCAGCAGGGTGAGACGATCCGCATCATGTTCATCCATGTGCCTTCGGCCTGGATGGCGATGTTCGTCTATGCCGGGATGAGCCTTTCCGCGCTGGGCACGCTGATCTGGCGTCACCCGATGGCGGATGTTGCGCTGAAATGCGCTGCCCCGCTCGGCGCGGGCTTCACGTTGCTGTGCCTCGTCACGGGCTCGCTCTGGGGCAAGCCGATGTGGGGAACCTGGTGGGAATGGGATGCGCGGATGACCTCCGTGCTGGTGATGTTCCTGATCTATATTGGCGTCATCGCGCTCCAGCAGGCGATCGAGGAGCCCAATCGCGCGGCGCGCGCTGTGGCGATCCTGACTCTGGTGGGCGCAGTGAACCTGCCGATCATCAAGTTCTCGGTCGATTGGTGGTCCACGCTGCACCAGCCGGCCTCGGTGTTCCGCCTGGATGGCCCGACGATCCACGGCTCCATGCTCGGCCCGCTTTTCATCATGGGGATCGCTTTCCTGCTGCTCTACATCACGCTGCTGATGCTCTTCATGCGCGCGGAAGTGATGAACCGCCGGGCGGAGCGGCTCGAACTTCTCGCGGCCGAGGCGGATTGATGTCGGGGCAGTATTTCGGTTTCATCGCGGGCTCCTACGCGGCGGCGATCCTCGTGCTGGGCGCGATGATCGGTGGTGCGGTCCTCCGATATCGCGGTGCCAGGACGCGCCTTGCCCGGGCCGAGGGCTTGCGCGAGAGCGAGAAGGCCAGGCGATGAGCGATGCCGCGCGTCCCGCCCGCCGCTGGGTCTGGTTCCTGCCGCTCGTGGTCTTCGCGGGTCTGGTGGTGTTGTTCCTGTTCCGGCTCTTCGCGGGCGATCCGTCGAAGCTGCCCTCCGCGCTGATCGGCCAGCCCGCGCCGGCGCTGACCCTTCAGCCCGTGGAAGGCCTGATGCATGAGGGCAAGCCCATGCCCGGCTTCGGCCCGGCCGATCTCGCCACGGGCAAGCCCGTGCTGGTCAATGTCTTCGCAAGCTGGTGCGCGCCCTGCCATCAGGAGCATCCGTTCCTGATGGAGCTCGCCAAGGCCGGGCGCATCGGGATGATCGGATTGAATTACAAGGACAAGCCGGAGAATGCCCGGCGTTTCCTCGGGCGGCTCGGCAATCCCTATGCCCGCGTGGGTGCCGATCCTGATGGCCGCAACGCCATCGAATGGGGGGTCTATGGCGTGCCGGAGACTTTCCTCGTCGATGGCCGGGGCATCATCGTCTTCAAGCATGTCGGGCCGCTGACGCCCGAGATCATCCGCGACCGGCTGGAACCGGCGATCAAGGCCGCGGGGGGGCTGATCACTTCCCCTCGGGATTGAAGCCGTGGCGCATCATCATCGGCGTCTGCGCCAGCGCGAAGCCCATGGTCAGCGGCATCACGCCCCACACCTTGAAGGCCACCCAGAAATCGGTGGTCTGCGTGCGCCACACCACTTCATTGATGGCCGCGAGCACGAAGAAGAACACGCCCCAGCGGAGGGTGAGCTTCTTCCAGCCCTCGTCATCGAGCTGGAACACGCTGTCGAGCACGTAAGGCAGCAAGGGCTTGCCAAAGGCGAGGCCGCCGAGCAGAACCATGCCGAACAGCGAATTCACGATGGTCGGCTTCAGCTTGATGAAGAGATCGTCGTGAAGCGCCAGCGTCAGCCCGCCGAAGACCAGAACCACGGCACCGGAAACCAGCGGCATGATCGGCAGGCGGCGATAAAGCAGCCAGGTGGCGATCAGCGATGCCAGCATCCCCACCATGAAGACGGCGGTGGCGATGAGGATCGGTGCCTTGTCGCCGCTCACGATGCCCTGCCCGAAGAGGGCGCCGATCACAGGCTTGAACCAGTCCGGCTTCGAGTTGGCCGCGAAGAAGAGCACAAGCGGCCCCATTTCGAGCAGCAGCTTGGTGAGGCCGTTCTCGGCACGCTGCGTGGCGTTTCGCTCGGTCATCATTCGATCCGTCATCGTTCTTCGGTCGCTTTTTCTTCCCGCGAACCGGACCCCGCTTCGCTTGAAAATGCGATTGCTCGGGGCTGGACCCCAAGCATCCCTGCCATTACACCTCCAGTGGCAAGCCGCAAAGGTCCAGGCCATCCCGGAAGGTTTTCCATGTCCTCCATGCCCGTTCCCGTTCTCGAGCCGCGCGTGAGCCTCGCCATCATGGGGGAGATGGAGCGCTTTCCCGTGCGCCGCGGCTTCTGCATCGGGCGCAATTATGCTGCCCATGCCCGCGAGATGGGCTTCGATCCGGATCGTGAGCCGCCCTTCTTCTTCCTGAAGATGGCGGAAGCGATCTTTCCGGTCGAGGCGGGCGTGGAAACCCCGCTTCCCTATCCGCCGGGCACGTCGGATTACCATCATGAGGTGGAGCTGGTGGTGGCGCTTGGCAAGGGCGGCAGGAACATCCCCGAAGACAAGGCGATGGAGCATGTCTTCGGTTATGCCGTGGGCCTCGATATGACCCGCCGCGACCTGCAGGGCGAGGCGAAGAAGCTCGGACGCCCGTGGGAGATCGGCAAGAGCGCCGATGCCTCCGGCCCGGTCGGGCCGATCACCCGCGCGGGCGCGACGGGTTTCTCGCTCAAGGGGCGTATCGCGCTCTCGATCGATGGCGCGACGAAGCAGGATGCCACGCTTGCCGCGATGATCTGGTCGATTCCCGAGCAGATCGCGATTCTCTCGCAATTCTTCGAGCTCAAGGCTGGCGATCTCATCTTCACCGGTACGCCCGAAGGCGTGAGCGCCGTGACGCGTGGTCAGGTGATGTTGGGCGCGGTGGAAGGCCTCGAGTCCATCCGGCTGAAGGTGGTCTGAAAAGCATTTTCAAGCGGAGTGGCTCCCGTTTCGCATGAAGAAAATGCGTCAGATCACAATGTTCTACGCCTCCTCCAGCCCCGCGATGGCGCGGGCGAAATCCTTCGCGGCGAAGGGTTCGAGGTCCTCGACCCCCTCACCGACGCCGATGAAATGCACCGGCAGGCCGAATTTCGCCGCAAGCGCCACGAGAATGCCCCCCCGCGCCGTGCCGTCGAGCTTGGTCATCACGAGGCCGGTGACGCCGGCGACCTGGCTGAAGATCTCGACCTGGCTGACCGCGTTCTGGCCCACGGTGGCATCAAGCACGAGAAGCGTCGCATGCGGAGCCTCCGGGTCGAGCTTCCTGATGACGCGCACGATCTTCGCGAGTTCATCCATCAGCCCCTGCTTGTTCTGGAGGCGTCCGGCGGTGTCGATCAGCAGCACGTCGCGGCCTTCGGCGCGGGCCTGCTCGATCGCGTCATAGGCGAGGCCGGAGGCATCGGCACCCGGTTCGCGCGAAACGAAGCCCGCCCCGGTGCGCTCCGCCCAGATCTTGAGCTGGTCGATGGCAGCCGCACGGAAGGTATCCCCCGCCGCGACGAGCACGGATTTGCCCTCGGCGCGAAATTTCGCCGCGAGCTTGCCAATGGTCGTGGTCTTGCCCGAGCCATTCACACCGACCATCAGCAGCACGAAGGGCTTCTTCGTGACCTCTACCACCAGCGGCTTCGCGACGGGCGCCAGCACCTTCTCGACCTCGACCGCGAGCGCGGACTTGATCTCCCCGGGCGAGATCGTCCTGTCGAAACGGTCCTTGCCGATGGTCTGGACGATGCGGCCTGCAACCTCCACGCCGAGATCGGCCTGGATGAGGATATCCTCGAGATCCTGCAGGGTATCGGTGTCGAGCTTGCGCGTCGTGAAGATCGCGGTGATGCCCGAGCCCAGTGACGAGGCCGTCCGCGAGAGGCCTTGGCTGAGCCTCCTCCACCACGAGAGCTTCGGCGCGGGAGCCTCGACTGGCTCAGGCGCGTCGCCCGGCTCGGGAATGGCCGATGCATGGGCTTCCGCCTGCGGCTCCTGCACCGTGCCGCTGCCGAAAAGGCGCGAGAGGAAACCGGGTTTTCTCTGCTCGGGAGGGGCGGTCATGCGAAAATCTCTCCCGTCAGCATCGAACCGGCGATGCCCGTCACCTTCGCCGTCTGAAGCGTTCCCGGCGATGCGGGGAATGCGAGCCGGATGGGTGTGAAGTCGTCGAGCCGCGCGACGTTTTCACGCTCCACGAGAATGCGTGCCGTTCGCCCCGCATGGCGCGCGAGATGGCGCTGGAGGGCAACCTCACCGGCCTCGCGCAGGCGCGCAGCGCGCTCCCTGATGATCGGCCTTGCCACCTGTGGCATGCGCGCGGCGGGCGTTCCCTCGCGGCGCGAATAAGGAAAGACATGGAGAAAGGCGAGGCCGCATTCCTCCACCAGGCGCAGGGTGTTCTTGAACATCTCCTCGGTTTCCGTGGGGAACCCGGCGATGAGATCGGCACCGAAAGCGTAATCCGGCCGCGCCTCGCGCAGTTCGGCGCAGAAACGGATGGCATCGGCCCGGCCATGGCGACGCTTCATGCGCTTCAAGGTGAGATCGTCCCCGGCCTGCAGCGAGAGATGCATATGCGGCAGGAGACGTGTCTCGCCCTTCAGCAGCTCCATGAGCAACGGATCGGCCTCGATGCAATCGAGCGAGGAGAGCCGGATGCGGGCGAGCTTCGGCACATTCCTCAGAATGCTCGCGACCAGCCTCCCGAGCTTCGGCTGGCCCGGCAGATCCGGCCCGTAGGAGGTCAGATCCACCCCCGTCAGCACGATCTCCGGGTAGCCGGCATCCACCAGCCGCTCGATCTGTGCGACGACCTCGCCCATCGGCACGGAGCGGGAATTCCCGCGGCCATAGGGGATGATGCAGAAGGTGCAGCGATGGTCGCAGCCATTCTGCACCTGCACGAAGGCGCGTGTGCGTCCCTCGAGCCCGTCGATCAGGTGGCTTGCCGTTTCGCGCAGGCTCATGATATCATTAACGATTATTCGCTCGGTCTCGCCGAGGCCGAAATCGCCGCCGGCAGGGCTGACCGCCTCTTTCCACGTCTCCGGCTTCAGCTTGACATCGTTGCCGATGACCTGGCTGACCTCGGCCATGCCGGCGAAGGTCTCGGGCTCGGTCTGGGCGGCGCAGCCCGTGACGATGATCCGCCGTGCCGGATTTTCGCGGGCGAGGCGACGGATGGTCTGGCGCGCCTGCCGCACGGCCTCTGCTGTAACGGCGCAGGTATTGACGATCACGAGATCGGAATGGCCCGCCGCGAGCGCT
>JADCCH010000095.1 GCA_020252865.1 Methylobacterium sp. | reverse complement strand
TGGTCACCGGCTATCACGGCACGGGCAAGTCAACGCATATCGAACAGGTCGCGGCGCGGCTGAACTGGCCTTGCATCCGCGTGAATCTCGACAGCCATGTGAGCCGCATCGACCTCGTCGGCAAGGACGCGATCGTGCTCAAGGAAGGCAAGCAGATCACCGAGTTCAAGGACGGCATCCTGCCCTGGGCCTACCAGCGCAACATCGCGCTCGTCTTCGACGAATACGATGCGGGACGCCCGGACGTGATGTTCGTGATCCAGCGCGTGCTGGAATCCTCGGGCCGGCTGACCCTGCTCGATCAGTCCCGCGTCATCCGCCCGCACAAGGCCTTCCGGCTTTTCGCGACCGCCAACACGGTGGGCCTGGGGGATACATCCGGCCTCTATCACGGCACGCAGCAGATCAATCAGGCGCAGATGGACCGCTGGTCCATCGTGACGGTGCTGAACTACCTCGCCCATGACAAGGAGGTGGATATCGTCCTCTCCAAGGCGAAGCATTACCAGAACAAGGAAGGACGCGAGATCGTGAACCGCATGGTGCGCGTGGCGGATCTCACCCGCCAGGCCTTCATGAATGGCGAGCTTTCCACCGTCATGTCGCCCCGCACGGTGATCACCTGGGCGGAAAACGCCGCGATTTTCGGCGATCTCGGCATGGCCTTCCGCCTCACCTTCCTCAACAAATGCGACGAGCTCGAGCGGCAGCTGGTGGCGGAGTTCTACCAGCGCTCCTTCGGCGTGGAATTGAAGGAAAGCGCGGTCAATGTCGCGCTGAGCTGAGGCATGGCGGAAATCGTCGTCGAACGCACGGTCGGGAAGGCGAAGAAGGCGGTCATCGCCGGCCTCGTCGCCTTCAACCGGCGTCGCATGCCGGCCTCGGCACGTTACAAGAGCTTCGCCGTGACCCTGCGCGACAATGGCGAGATCGTCGGCGGGGTCACGGGCGAGTGCTGGACGACCGTGCTCTTCATCCAGCTCCTCTGGATCGACGAGCGCTTTCGCGGCGGTGATTTCGGCACGCGGCTGATGGCCGCCATCGAGGAGCAGGCCCGCCGGTTTGGCGCGCGCCGGGCTTACGTGGATACGATGAGCTTTCAGGCACCCGATTTCTATCGCAAATGCGGCTACCACGAATTCGGGGCGATCGCGGATTACCCGGATGGCGTGAGCCGGCACTGGTTCACCAAGGCCCTCGCGCCCCTGCCCGAAAAGAGCGTGTCGTGACCCTCATCTCCAACCGCAAGCCGGGGCAGCCGGAACACTCCCCCACGGAGCCGCTCAAGAAGGCGGTCTCCTCGGCCCTGCGCGCCATGGCGGGCAAGGAGGAGGTGGAGGTGCAGTTCGCCGCCGATCGCCCTTCTCTGATCGATGCCGGCGAGATGGCGCGCGCCCGCTTGCCGGAGCCGCCGCGCAAGCCTTCCGCGAAGGATGTCGCCATCCTGCGGGGACACGCGGACAGCTATGCCCTGAAGCTTGCTTTGCATGACCAGAAGCTGCACCGGAAGGTGGCGCCAGAGCCTCCGGATGCCCGCAAGGTGTTCGATGCGGTGGAGCAGGCGCGCTGCGATGCCATTGGCGCCCAGCGCATGATGGGCGTCGGCACCAATATCGGCGCCATGCTGGAAGATCGTTATGCCCGCGCCAATCTCGCGGCTGTTGCGGAAATCGGCGATGCGCCGATCGAGGACGCGATGGCGATGCTCGTGCGCGAGCGGCTCACCGGCCTCGCCCCGCCGCCCTCCGCGGAGAGGCTCACGAATCTCTGGCGCGAGCGGATTGAGGAGAAGGCCGGCACGACGCTCGACCAGCTTGCCGGCCAGGTGCAGGACCAGCAGGGCTTCGCAAAGCTCGTGCACCAGATGCTCGTGCAGATGGGCCTGGAGGAAGGTGATCCTCTTGGCTCGGACGACGAGGATCAGAAATCCGACGATCAGGATGAGGCCGGCGAGCAGGAGCCGCAGGAGGGAGAAAGCGGCGAGGCCGAGGAGCAGGATGGCTTCGACATGCAGGAAACCGAAGCGCTTTCCGAGGAAAGCGCGGAAGGTGCGCAGGAAGCCACCGATGCCCCGCCGGGCGAATACCCTGATGAAAGCGAGACGGTGGATTCGGAAGAGCCGGCCGAGGCTGCCCGCCAGCCGCAGAAGCCGGATAACAGCCGTGCGGTCAGCGATTACAAGGCCTTCACCAACAAATTCGATGAGACCATCGAGGCCGAGGAACTCTGCGACGCGGAAGAACTCGATCGTCTCCGCGCCTATCTCGACAAGCAGCTTTCCTCGCTGCAGGGTGTGGTCTCGCGGCTCGCCAACCGCCTCCAGCGCAAGCTGCTGGCCCAGCAGAGCCGGGCCTGGGAATTCGACCTGGAGGAAGGCACACTCGATCCCGCGCGCCTCACGCGCGTCATCATCGATGACATGCGCGGCACCTTCGCGCCGCTCTCCTTCAAGCGCGAGAAGGACACGAATTTCCGCGATACGGTCGTCACGCTGCTGATCGACAATTCCGGCTCGATGCGCGGCCGGCCGATCACGGTGGCCGCGACCTGCGCCGATATTCTCGCGCGCACGCTCGAACGCTGCGGCGTGAAGGTCGAGATTCTCGGCTTTACCACCAAGGCATGGAAGGGTGGGCAGAGCCGCGAGGCCTGGCTGCAGGCCGGAAAGCCGGCCAATCCCGGTCGCCTCAATGATCTGCGCCATGTCATCTACAAGAGCGCGGACGCTCCGTGGCGGCGCGCGCGGCGCAATCTCGGCCTGATGATGCGTGAGGGGCTGCTGAAGGAGAACATCGACGGTGAGGCCCTCGATTGGGCCCATAACCGCCTGCTGGCGCGGCCCGAGCAGCGCAAGATCCTGATGATGATCTCCGATGGCGCGCCGGTGGA
>JADCCH010000094.1 GCA_020252865.1 Methylobacterium sp. | reverse complement strand
GCCTCGCCGGCGCGGGCCGCCTCGATGGTCGCGTTCAGCGCCAGCATGTTGGTCTGCTCGGCGATCGAGTTGATGATATCCACGATGGCGCCGATGCGCTCCGCCAGATTCGCGAGGCTGGAGACATCCTCATCCGCCCTCTGCGCCACATTCATCGCTTCGGTCACGCTTTCGCTGGCCTTGTGGACCTGCGTCGAGATCTCGCGGCTCGCCGAGGTGAGTTCACTCGCGGCATTCGCGACATGCGACACGTTTTCGGAGGATTCGGAGGTCGCCGAGCCCGCGACATTGGCCCCCTGGGAGGCCTCCTCCGCAATGCGCCCGAGGGTGGAGGAGGAACTCTTCAGGATATCGAGCTGACCGTCGAGAAGCTGGCGAATATCGCCGATACTGCCCCGGAAATGGGTGATGAGCCCGTCGATACGGGTCTGGCGCGCCTTTTCCATGTCCCGTTCGCGGCGCCTCTCGCTTTCGAGCCGGGCGCGCTCCAGCGCGTTCTCGCGGAACACAGCGACTGTTTGTGCCATCTGGCCGATCTCGTCCTTGCGTGCGCTGCCGTCGATCTCCTTGTCGGTGCGGCCCGCTGCCAGGGATTGCATGGCTTGGATCAGGCGCATCAAGGGCTGGGTGATGCCGATGACAATCGTCGTGAAGGCGGCCAGAAGGCCCAGCACGCAGCCTGCGACGGCAATGATGATGATCGTCCGGAGAAGATCGGCCAGCTGAACATTCTGCCTCGCCACGCCATCACGGTAGAAGCTGTAATTCCGGTCCTCGATACCGCGCAGATGCTTTCGGATTTCCGCGATCCTCTCCTCGCCCGTGAACGCGACCTTCGTGGCCTCCTCGAACTTGTGCTCGCGCGAGAGGCTCGCGACCTTCCGATGGCTTTCCGGCTCGTACTGCAAGATATGCTCGCGGATCCGATCAAGATCGGCCTGGTCGGCCGCAGAAATCGGCTTGATCTGGTCGAAGCGGCCGCGGAACCGCTGCAATTCCTCATCCGCGAGGTTTTCGAAATGCGTGCGCTGCTCGGCGGTCAGCTCGAGGGGAAGGAATTCCACGGCACGGGCATAGGCGAGGACGTTGGCGGTGGCGCGCCCGGTATGCTGGAGACGTGCCGAAGCGGCCTGCAATTCGGCCGTCGTCTCGATGACGGTCTTGGTGGCGAAGTAGACAATCGCGGAAATGCTGGCGGAAACCGCGATCAGAAAAACCACGACAGCAAAGAGCTTCGTCTTCAGCCGGATATTGTTGAGAATGCCCATCTCAGTCCCTCTCGAACGAACACTCCCCCAGGGAGCCGATCATCCCGGTCGGAGTGAGCGCAATAAAACCAGAGGTTGTGTTTATGTCTCCTGTAGCGTTAATACGTGGTAAAATCATTCATAACGCACAATCAAAGATTGTAAAAAATACAGAGCCCCGTTGGTAAAGTCGGAATGACCGCTTTCGGTGCGAGGCGGCGGCCCTCACTTCTCGAAGCGGGAGAACACCATATCGGGGGCCGAGGTGTTGTGGCGCGAGGCCACATGACGACCTGCCCAGAACTCGGTCGCCTCTCCGCCCTTGTAATCGAGGATATGTGCCTCCCCCCAGCGCGGATTGCCCGTTTCCCGCCAGGCGACGCGGGCTGCGTCATTGTTCGTTTCGGTGATGTACATCGAGCGCAAGGCCGCGAAGGGCTTGTCCCTCGGCAAATCCCCCGCAAGCGTCGCCTCGATCACGAAGCGATCGGCATCGAGATGCACGATGCGCAAGGCGCCCTCGCCGCCATCGCGGAAGGTGAAGGTGAATTTCTTCTCCTCGGGATCGAAGGCGATCTCCTTCAGCGCCACCACCGGGCGTCCTTCCATCGTCACCGGGCCGACCATGAAGCTTGAACCATAGGCGGTCCAGCCCAGATGCTTCGGCGGCAAGGGCCGCATGCGCCAGTAACCATCGGGCGGATAGATCACGAGCATCTCCTCGGAGCGCTCGTTCACGCGCATCCAGAGCTGGATGAGGTGCAGGCCGTGCTCCACCCGGTCGCCGATCTTCACCGGCACGGTGGCCGGCCGCCAGAAGGCCGGGAATACATGCCCCACCACCCACATCGAGGGTGTTTCCCACAAGGTCACCTGCCGCGGCTTGCCCGAGACATAGGCCGGGTCGCCGGTCATGTCGCAGGCGGTCCAGTCCGGCAGGTAGCGATCCTCGCGCAGCATGCCGATATAGCTCGGCTGGATCGCCTGGATCTTGAAGCGCCGCACATCCGGGTTCGAGAAGCGGATGTCGATATTGTCCTTCTCGGCGCAGATCTCGGGTTCGGAGAGGTTCTGGACCTGGACGGTCATTTCATCTTTCGGGGGAGCGAGCACGGGGCCTCCGGGTTTGTTCTGGGCAAAAGCGGGCGATAGGGAGAGAAGGAGGAAGAGAACGCCTGTCCCCGGCCATGCCGGCAGTAAATCAACGATCGAGAACCGCATAGACGTCTCCCGAATTCGCTTCATGCGGCAGGGCGCGGATATGCGCTTCCATCGCCCCGGCCGAAACAGCTTCCGCGAAGGCCATCTTCTGGCTTTCGCCAAGCGCGATGTTGAAGCGATAGGCCCCGCGCTTCGCGATCAGCGCCAGGCATTGATAGGCCACATCACGCTGGATGGTCGTAAACTCGAAGGAAAGCGCCGGAATGGCGCGCGTCAGCCCGCCGAGCACATCCGCCTCGAAACCCTCGACGTCGATCTTCACGAAATCCGGCATGCCATATCGCGCGATCAGCGCATCAAGCGTGGTGACCGGCACCGGGATCTCGCGATCCCAGAGCTGGCCTTCCCAGCCCGCCGCACCATCCGCCGCCTTCAGGAAATCCGCCGAGGCGGTCGAGACGGTGGGGTTCGCAGAATTCACGTGCAGCGTGATTTCGCCGGGCTTCGGCCCGCAGGCGCTTTCGAGCAAAGTCACGCCCGCATCTCCCGCGAAGATCAGCCGGATCGCGCCCGCGCAATCCGGCTGGGGCTCCAGCGCCACCACGCGCGCGCCGCAGCGGCGGAAGGAGCCGATCCGGTCGCCGACATGGCTTCCCACATCGAAGGCCAGCGCGCCCGTGGAAAGAAAGCGCGCATAGAGCGCGTCCATCGCGTCATCGCGGGACTGGTCACCGTGATAGACCTCGAAGGAGCGCTTGAGATGCGGCCATTTCTGCGTGAGCGCCGAGATTTCCAGGGTGGAGAGCGCCATGTCAGAGCCCCGCTTCCCGGGCGCGGAGCTTCGCGACAATGGCCGGGGTGTCGATTTCCTCGGGGATCGCGTAGAGCCCGCTTCGCACGCTCGCGGCGCCGAGCGCGGGCTCGGCGCTCCATACCGCGAAGGGGATTGCCACGAGGAAGCCGAGCGTGAGCGGCAGCGACCAGAGCGCGAAGGGGATGGAGGTCGCGGCCATCAGGCCCACGACAACAAATCCGAACAAAGTCTGCGGCCAGAGATTCGAGGTCGCGACATCCCATGGCACGCCATGCGCATCGCGCGCCTGCCCGCCCCAGACCACCGACTTGCCGAAGAGCAGGCCGACGATGAAGACCGTGGTGCGGAACGTATCCGATGCGCCGAGGATCCAGGCGAAAACGATCTCGCTGAGGCCCGCGAACAGGAACTTCGCCGTGCCGCCATAGCGCTTCGTGCCACCGGGGGTGAGAAGAATATCCAGCAAACCCGCGATCTTCGGCATGAGGTTCATGATCGTGAAGAAGATGTAGAGCGCCAGCGCCGAGCCCACGGGGAAGGCCGCGAGGCTCTCGCCATCGAAGGGCTTCAGCGCCGCCAGCGGCAGCATCAGCGTCCAGGCGGGGATGCCGAGGAACATCAGGATCGCCCAGATCAGCTGGAAGCGGCTGACCGGATAGAGCCCCTTGGTGTCGAGGAGCTTGAAATATTGCAGGTTTCCCTGGCACCAGCGGGTATTGCGCTTCATGAATTCGAGGATGGTCGGCGGATTTTCCTCCCAGGAGCCGCCCTCCTCCGGCATCACGCGCACTTCATAGCCCGCGCGACGCATGAAGGTGGCTTCCACCTGATCATGGCTGAGGATGTGCCCGCCAAAGGGCGGCGGACCCGGCAGCACCGGCAATTCGCAATGATCCCGGAACGGCGCGATGCGCGCAAGCGCGTTATGCCCCCAGAACGGGCCGCAATCGCCCACCCACCAGGCCTGGCCCATCGTGTAGGAGCGCATGCCCTGCCGCATGCCGAACTGGAAGACGCGCGCGAAAAGGCTCTGCGAGGGCATGCCGACAACAAGGCTCTGCAGGATGCCGAGCTTCGGGTTCGCCTCCATGATGCGGACATGGCGGAGGATTGTCTCGCCATCCATCAGGCTGTCGGCGTCGAGCGGCAGCATCAGATCGTAATCCGAGCCCCAGCGGTTCAGGAAATCCTTCACATTGCCGGCCTTGAAGCCGGTATTCTCCGTGCGCCGGCGATAGAAGAGCGGCGCGGCCTCGCCGGCCTCGGCCTTCCATGCGGCGAAAAGCTCCTCCTCCTGCGCCGCCACATCCTCCTTGCTGGAATCGGAGAGCAGGAAATAGGCGAATTTCTCGCCATGGCCCGTGGCATCCACCGTCTCCTTCACCAGCCGCAGGCGGCGGAAGGCGCGCGAGGGGTCCTCGTTGCGGAGCGTCATGAAGATCGCGGTCTTCAGCGTCACGGGCATGGCGGGATCAGCAATCGAGGCGAAGGGCGCGACGTCCTGCATGGCGTTGCGCGGACCATGCAGCAGGATGAGGCCGATGACGGCGTTCCAGAGGCCCAGAACCGCCCAGGGCGTGCCGAACAGGAAGCAGATGAAGAGCAGGATATCGACGATCGACCAACCCTCGACCGCGAGAATGGACCATCCCCATGCTGCCAGCGCGAGATAAAGGAAAATGTTGAGGCCTGCCACGATGAGGCGGCGCAGCATCAGCACTTCCGAGCTTTGGGTGCCGGTGGGTGTCAGCGGAAGCTCGGCGCGGGAGGCGGCGGGCTCGGTGGAGGTCGTCATGTCGGGTCGGCCTTTCAGGCGAAAGTCAAATGGGGCGAGCGCCGGAAAAGTCCCGCCTTGCGTGTCCCTCTCTGGCATGAAAAGGGATCAGTGCGAAACCGGCGCGAAACGGGTTTCCCCGCCTGGGCGGGCGCTACCTGCCATGCGCAATCTGAACAGAAGCAAACTGGAACGGTGCAACCATGTTCTCATCCACCGCCGCCCGCGCGCTCTGGTATGTCGGGCCCATGCAGGCCGAACTGCGCGAGGAGCGCGTGGAACCGCCATTGGCGGATGAATCGCGGCTCGTGATGCTCGCATCGGCACTCTCGCGCGGAACGGAGCGGCTCATCGCTTCGGGCCTCGTGCCCGAAGGCGAGCGCGAGCGGATGCGCTGCCCGCACCAGGCGGGAGATTTCCCCTTCCCCGTGAAATACGGCTATTGCGCGGTCGCGCGCGTGGAGGAGGGGCCGGCGGAACTCGTTGGCAAACGCGTCTTCGTGCTCCACCCGCATCAGGATGCGTTCAACGCGAAAACCGCGATGCTCCAGCTCATTCCCGATGATGTCCCCACTCCGCGCGCCACGCTCGCCGCCAATATGGAAACCGCGCTCAACGCGATCTGGGATTCCGGCATGAGTGCTGCGGACCGCGTGACGATCGTGGGCGGTGGCCTCGTGGGCGTGCTCGTGACCTGTCTCGCCGCGCGCTTTCCCGGCGCGGAGGTGACGCTGGTGGACGTGAACCCCGCTCGTGCCGCGATGGCCGAAGCCTTCGGTGCGCGATTCGCCCTGCCGCCGGAAGCGCCGAGGCATCAGGATGTCGTCTTCCACGCCTCCGCGAGCCAGCCGGGCCTCGCGTCAGCCATTGCCTCGACCGCCCCCAACGGAACGGTGATCGAACTTTCCTGGTATGGCGAGAAGCCGCTGATGGTGCCGCTCGGCGGGCATTTCCATGCGGGCCGGGTGAAGCTCGTCTCCTCGCAGGTCGGCACGGTTTCGCCGGGGCATGCATCGCGCGGCTGGTCTTATTCATCGCGCCTTCAGGCAGCCTTGCGCTTACTCCGCGACGAAAGGCTCGATGCGCTTCTGACCGAAACGCTTCCCTTCCACGCCTTGCCCGACGCCATTCCGCGCTTGCTCGCCACGGATGCGCAAGGTCTCGTCACTGTCGTGAGCTACTAAGGAACCGCCCCATGTTCGCCGTTGAAGTCCGTGATCGCATCATGATCGGCCATTCGCTGCCCGATCCGTTCTTTGGCCCGGCGCAGAACATGCACGGCGCCACCTTCGTGGTGGATGTCGCCTTCTTCCGCGAGACGATGACGAAGCAGAACGTGGTGGTCGATATTGGTGCCGCGCTGGAAACGCTGGCGGCCGTGCTGAAGCCGCTGAAATACCAGAACCTCGACGAGCTGCCGCAGTTCAGGGGCATCCTCACCACCACGGAATTCCTCGCCCGTCACATCTTCGGGGAGATGGTGAAGGCCGCGAAATCCGGCGCGCTCGGCGAGGATGGCAAGGGCCTGACGAAGATCCGCGTGACCCTGCACGAAACCGACCTCGCCCGCGCCTGGTTCGAGGGTGCGGTTGCGTAAGTCGATGACCAGGGTCGCCTTCGTCATCCCCGGCGATCTCGCACTGCCCACCGGCGGCTATGCCTATGATCGCGCGGTGATCCGCCTCCTGCCGCAGGCAGGGGTTGAGGTCCTGCACGTGGCCCTGCCCGGCAGCTACCCCAACCCGGGCGCGGCGGATCTCGAGGATAGTGCTGCGATCATCGCGAGCCTGCCCGCCGATTGCATCCTGCTGATCGATGGCCTCGCCTATGGCGCGATGCCGGAAGAGCTGATCCGCCGCTTCAACCGGCGGATCGTGGCGCTCTGCCATCATCCGCTCGCCTTGGAGAACGGCATCTCGCCGGAGCGAGCGGCGGCTTTGCATGATTCGGAATCGGCCGCACTCGCCCTGGCGGAACACGTGATCGTCACCTCCCCGCTCACTGCGAAGATCCTGGCCGGCGATTTTGGCGTGCCGCGCGCCAGGATCACGGTCGCGGAGCCCGGCACGGCGCGGAAATCGCGCGCCTTGGGTTCCAGATCCGATGTCGTGAACATGCTTGCGGTGGGCTCCATCGTGCCGCGCAAGGGCTATGGCGTGCTCGTCGAGGCGCTTCACGGCCTGAAGCGCCGGAACTGGAAACTGCGCATTGCCGGCACGGCGCGCAACCTTGAAACCGTGGATGCCCTGCGCGACCAGATCCGCCTCTCGGGCCTCGACGGGCACATCCGGCTCATCGGGGCGGTGCCAGATCGCGATCTCGACCATCTCTTTGAAACGGCTGATCTCTTTGTCATGTCCTCGCTCTTCGAGGGTTATGGCATGGTCCTGGGCGAAGCCTTGCAGCGCGGGCTGCCCATCGTCACCACCACCGGCGGCGCGGCCTCAGAGACCGTGCCAGATGGCGCGGGGCTGAAAGTGCCTCCGGGAGACGTTCCGGCGCTCCGCAAGGCGCTGGATGACGCCCTCGCCGACCCCGGATTGCGCGCGCGCCTCGCCGAGGCCGCCCATCGCGCGGGCCAGAATCTTCCGACGTGGGAGGATACGGCCCGCATCATCGCCGGCGTGCTGCAAGGCCTTTCCGGCAATGGCCCGAACCTCGTCCCCCCTGCCTCGAAAGGCCCCTGACCATGGGTTTCTCCGCCGATTGGCTGGCTCTGCGCGAGCCGGCCGACCATCGCTCCCGTTCCGCCGGGCTGCTCGCCAATCTCGCCCAGAGCGTCAAAGGACGTGACATCCTCCGCATCACCGATCTCGGCTGCGGGACGGGCTCGAACCTCCGCGCCACCGCGCCAGCCCTGGGCCCGCATCAGGAATGGACGCTCGTGGATTACGATCCGGCCCTGCTGGAGCGCGCCACGAAGGTTCTGACCGAATGGGCGGACGAGGCCAAGGCCATCGGCGACAACCTCGTGCTGGTGAAGGACGGCAGGAAGATCGGCGTCACCTTCCGCATCGCGGATCTCAATGTCGAACTCGAGAAGGTCATCTCGGGCGAGATCGACATCGTCACGGCCTCGGCTCTGTTCGATCTCATCTCCGAACCCTGGATGCGCCGCTTCGTGGCGGCCTTGAAGACCACGCCCGCGATCTTCTACACGGTGCTGACCTATAACGGCGAGGATGAGTTCATCCCCTCCCACCCCTTCGACTGGGGCATGATCAACGCCTTCAAGATTCACCAGAAGCGCGACAAGGGCTTTGGCCCGGCGGAAGGCCCTATGGCCGCGGCCACGCTCGCTCGCCTGCTGCGGGAAGCGGGCTACGGCGTGGAAACGGCCGATACGCCCTGGATGCTGAAACCCTCGGACATTGCGCTCAAGACCGAGCTTCTGAAGGGCCTGCATGGCGCGGTGATGGAAACCGGGCTGATCGCCGACAACGGTGCGGATGACTGGCTGTTCTGGCGCTCCTCCATGGGCGATCAGAAGGGCTCGCGCATGAAGACCGGCCACACGGATATCCTTGCCGCAAAGGCATGATCGGCGCTTGCGGCGAGGCCGGCCGCGCTGGCGTCACGCGCCAGGCATCATCCGGCGCATCACACCATCCTTCTTGATGAAGCGATGCATCATCGCGCCGGCGAAATGCGCCGCGATCAGCACCAGCATGGCGACAGCCGCGTAGCCATGGAGTTGAAGGAGAAACTTCGCGAGGCTCGCATTCACCGGCATGATCGGCGGCAGCGAAAGCCCGAAGAGGATGCCGCGTGCCGGAAAGGCCGATACACCGGCCCAGCCGAGCAGCGGCACGAGAACCATCAACGCATACAAGCCCTTGTGCACCGCCTCGGAGGCAAGGCGCTCGAACGGCGAGAGCGTGGAAACCGGCGCGGGAACACCCCGCCGGGAGCGGATGACGATGCGCAAGGCCACAAGCATCAGGAAGAGGAAGCCGAAGGTCTTGTGGTTGGTGTAGAGCGTGTTGGTGAGGGCGTCGAAGTTGGTCTTCTCCCCGCGCTCGACCATGTAGAAACCGATCGGGGCCATCATCAGCACCAGCAACGTGATGAGCCAGTGCAGCACCTTCTGCGCGCTGGAATAGGATTGCGGTTCGGTTCCCGTTGCCATGGTCGATCCCCTTCCATTCAACTTAGGTCGCAATCGAATAACACCTCGCCCTCGCCGAGCAAAGTCACCTCCACGGCGGGCCGCCGGGCATCGGCCAGGCGCTGCACCGGTTCGAGATCGAGCCCGGGCTGGCCGGAGCCGATCAGCACGGGCGAGACCATGAGGTGCAGGCGATCGACGATGCCGGCATCGATCGCCTGCGAGATCATCGCCGCGCCGCCTTCCAGCAGCACGCGCGTAAAACCGAGACGCCGCAAAGCCTGCGCGAGTTCCACGAGATCGAAGCGCCCCGCAGCGCTTGTGGGGAGGTGACGAACCTCCACGCCCGCAGGCAGGGCCTCGCCCCTCGCATCCGTGCCGCGCAGCACGATGCGTCGCGCACCATCGGAACCGTCGAGGCATTGCGCGGCGGCCGGAAGACGGCCCTTCGCATCAATGACGACGCGCGCCGGATTCGGGCCTTCGCAGAGCCGCACATTGAGTTTCGGATCATCGGCCAGAACCGTGCCGATGCCGACGATGACGGCATCGACATGGG
>JADCCH010000093.1 GCA_020252865.1 Methylobacterium sp. | reverse complement strand
CTCGAACGAGGGCGCCTACCTGTTCCGCAAGTTCGCGGCCTTCTGGGGCACCAACAACGTCGATCACCAGGCCCGCATCTGCCACTCCACCACGGTGGCGGGCGTGGCGAACACCTGGGGCTATGGCGCGCAGACCAACTCCTACAACGACATCCGCAACGCCAAGACCATGATCATCATGGGCGGGAATCCGGCGGAAGCGCATCCGGTCTCGCTTCAGCACGTCCTCTCCGGCAAGGAGATGAACCGTGCGAACATGATCGTGATCGACCCGCGCATGACCCGCACGGCTGCCCACGCGACCGAGTATGTCCGCATGCGTCCGGGCACGGATATCCCGGTCATCTGGGGCATGCTGCACCACATCTTCAAGAACGGCTGGGAAGACAAGAAGTTCATCGAAAGCCGCGTCTACGGCATGGAGATGGTGAAGAAGGAATGCGAGAAGTGGACGCCGGCGGAAGTCGAGCGGGTCACCGGCATTCCCGGCGCTCAACTCGAGAAGGTCGCCAAGACCTTCGCGCTTGAGAAGCCGGCGACCCTCATTTGGTGCATGGGTGCCACGCAGAAGACCGTCGGCACGGCCAATGTCCGCGCCTTCTGCACCTTGCTGCTCGCCACGGGTAACGTGGGTTCGGCCGGCACGGGTGCCAACATCTTCCGCGGCCTCTGCAACGTGCAGGGGGCGACCGATCTCGGCCTCGATGTCACGACGCTCCCGCTCTATTACGGCCTCGATGCCGGCGCCTGGGGGCATTGGGCGCGCGTCTGGGAAACCCCGGTGGATTGGCTCCGCGGCCGCTTCGACACCATCAAGGCGGCGGATGGCAAGGATGTCTCCACCATGGAGATGCCGGGCATCACCTCGACGCGATGGTTCGATGCGGTCACCCTGCCGAAGGAGCAGGTGGGCCAGAAGGACAACGTGAAGGGCATCGTGGTGTTCGGCCATGGCGGCAACACCGTCACGCGCATGCCGGAAATGACCAAGGGTCTCGAGAAACTCGATCTCGTGGTGGTTGCCGACCCGCATCCCACCACCTTCGCGCATATCTCGAACCGCAAGAACGGCACTTATCTGCTGCCGATCTGCACCCAGTTCGAATGCTCGGGTTCGCGCACGGCTTCCAACCGCTCCATCCAGTGGGGCGAGAAGATTGTCGATCCGATCTTCGAGAGCGCCAACGACTATTGGGTCATGCATCAACTCGCCCAGAAGCTTGGCTTCGCCGACCAGATGTTCAAGAATATCAAGATGGTGAAGGGCAAGTATGGCGAGGAGCCGGAGTCCGAATCCATCCTCCGCGAGATCAACCGCGGTGGCTGGTCGACCGGCTATTGCGGCCAGTCTCCAGAGCGCCTCAAGGCGCATATGAAGCACCAGGACAAGTTCGATCTCGTCACGCTTCGCGCGCCGAAGGATGCGCCGGAAGTGGGCGGTGACTTCTATGGCCTGCCCTGGCCGTGCTGGGGCACGCCGGAATACCGGCATCCGGGCACCCATATCCTCTACAACACCAATGTTCATGTGAAGGATGGCGGTGGCACCTTCCGCGCCCGCTTCGGCGTGGAATATGAGGAGCCGCAGCCCGATGGCTCGAAGAAGAAGATCAACCTGCTCTCGGAAGGCTCCTATTCCGAAGGTTCGGAGATCAAGGATGGCTACCCGCAATTCACCCTCGGCGTGCTGAAGCGCCTCGGCTGGGACAAGGACCTCACGGAAGCCGAACTCTCGGTCATCAACCGCATCGGCGGCAACAACCCGGATAACGTCTCGTGGGCGATCGACCTTTCGGGCGGCATTCAGCGCGTGGCCCTCGAGCATGGCTGTATTCCGTTCGGCAACGGCAAGGCCCGCGTGAATGCATGGAACCTGCCGGATCCAATCCCGGTGCACCGCGAGCCGATCTACACGCCGCGCCCAGATCTCGTGGCGCAGTACCCGACCAGGCCAGACTTCCGCCAGTTCCGCGTGCCGAATATCGGCTTCACGGTTCAGAAGGCGGCGGTGGACAAGGGGATCGCGAGGGAATTCCCGATCATCCTCTCATCGGGGCGTCTCGTGGAATACGAGGGCGGCGGCGAAGAGACACGCTCAAACCCGTGGCTCGCTGAACTGCAGCAGGACATGTTTGTCGAAATCAACCCCGCGGATGCGGCCGATCGTGGCATCCGCGATGGCGGCTGGGTCTGGGTCACCGGTGCCGAGAACAACTCCAAGGCCCGCATGAAGGCGCTCGTCACCGAGCGTGTGGGCAAAGGCGTCGCCTGGATGCCGTTCCACTTCGGCGGGTGGTTCCAGGGCGAGGACCAGCGCGCGAAATACCCCAAGGGAACGGATCCCTATGTCTTGGGCGAAAGCGTGAACACCGTGACGACCTATGGCTATGATCCCGTCACCGGGATGCAGGAAACCAAGGTCACACTCTGCCAGATCCGTGCAGCGTAAGGGAGGAGAGACACCATGGCTCGCATGAAATTTCTCTGCGACGCGGATCGCTGCATCGAGTGCAACGCCTGCGTCACCGCCTGCAAGAACGAGCACGAGGTGCCCTGGGGCATCAACCGGCGCCGTGTCGTGACCATCAACGACGGCAAGCCCGGCGAGCGCTCGGTTTCCATGGCCTGCATGCATTGCACGGACGCGCCCTGCGCCTCCGTCTGCCCCGTGAGCTGCTTCTACACCACGGCGGATGCGGTGGTGCTGCACTCGAAGGACCTGTGCATCGGCTGCGGCTATTGTTTCTACGCCTGCCCGTTTGGTGCGCCGCAATATCCCAAGACCGGCAACTTCGGTTCGCGCGGCAAGATGGACAAGTGCACTTACTGCGCCGGCGGGCCGGAGGCGGACAACGCCTCGGCCGAACTCGAGAAATATGGCCGCAACCGCCTCGCCGAGGGCAAGCTCCCGCTCTGTGCGGAGATGTGCTCCACCAAGGCCCTGCTGGCTGGTGACGGCGATATCATCGCTTCCATCTACAAGGAACGTGTCGCGAAGCGTGGCTATGGTTCCGGTGCCTGGGGCTGGAAGGTCGCCTACAAGGAAACCATCGCCATCTGAGGCGATGCACGAGCAAGCGTGAGGCGGGGGAACCCGCCTCAACCCAACAATAAACCGAACATAAGGGGGCTTATCGTGTCGATGTCCTTCTCCCGTTTCCTTCGTGGATGCCAGATCAAGTCTGGTTTTGGCGCGCTGCTTCTTGTGGCCTTCTTCATGGCTGCCCCTGTCGCGGCCCAGAGCGTAAACCCCACCGCGCAATCGGTGAAGGAAGAGCAGCTCATGCAGGCGTTGAAGCCTGGCGAGCAGTTATCCGGCCGCATCTCCATCCCCGATCCGAAGGCCGCTGGCCTGATCCAGTCCGGCCGTGAATGGCGCGCCTTCAACCAGGAAACCCTGCATGTGTTGGGCACCTGGACGTTCCTCGGCATGGTCGCGCTGCTGATCGGGTTCTACCTGATGCGCGGCAAGATCCGCATCGATGCGGGGCCTTCGAACCAGCGCATCCTGCGCTTCAACATGGTCGAGCGCTTCGCCCACTGGCTTTCGGCTGTCAGCTTCATCATCCTGGCCATCACAGGCGCGAATGTCACCTTCGGCAAGCTGCTGCTGGCCCCGGTGATGGGGCCGGAGGCTTTCGCCGCCTGGGCGCAATACGCCAAGTACATCCACAATTATGTAGGCTTTGCCTTCATGGCGGGCGTGCTGCTGGTGTTCCTGGTCTGGGTGAAGGACAATCTCCCGAATGCGGTGGATCTTCGCTGGTTCGCGGCGGGCGGGGGGCTGCTCTCCAAGGGAAGCCACCCTCCGGCGAAGCGTTTCAATGGTGGCCAGAAGATCGTGTTCTGGTCGGTCGTGATCGGCGGTTTCCTGCTCTCGCTGTCGGGATGGTATCTGCTCTTCCCGTATTCAACCACGTTGGCGGACGTGAAGTGGCACGCGACCATCCACGGCGTCACCGCCTACGTGATGATCGCGCTGATGCTGGCCCACGCCTATATCGGCTCCATCGGCATGGAAGGCGCTTTCGATGCGATGGGCTCCGGCGAGGTCGATCTCAACTGGGCCAAGGAGCACCATTCGCTCTGGGTCGAGGAGGAGATGAAGAAGGGCACGCTGCTTCCGCAAGCTGCCGGGCAGCCGGCCGAATAACAGCCATGCGCAGTTGAAGACTTGAAAAGGGCGCGCCAGCGCCCTTTCTTGTTTCCGGCAGCAGGAGGGGGCGGCATTGCGGGTGATCGGATTGGCGGGGTGGAGCGGCGCTGGCAAGACGACGCTCGTTTCGAAACTCATCCCCGCCCTCGTGCAGCGGGGGTATCGTGTCTCCACCGTGAAACATGCCCAT
>JADCCH010000092.1 GCA_020252865.1 Methylobacterium sp. | reverse complement strand
TCTGGCGCAAGGCCAATCCGATGCCGAATTTCCGCGGCCGGCGCTTCACCAACGCGCATGAGACGCTGATCTGGGCCGCGCGCGACCAGAATGCCAAGAAATACACTTTCCATTACGAGGCGCTGAAGGCGGGCAACGAGGATTTGCAGGCGCGGTCGGATTGGTATCTGCCACTCTGCACCGGCGCCGAGCGTCTGAAGGACGAAGCCGGCGAAAAGCTTCACCCCACGCAGAAGCCCGAAAGCCTGCTCGCCCGCGTGCTGCTCTCGGCGACCAATCCCGGCGATATCGTGCTCGACCCGTTCTTCGGCACCGGCACGACGGGCGCGGTGGCGAAGAAGCTTGGACGGCACTTCATCGGGCTCGAGCGTGAGGAAATCTATGCTGCGGCCGCCCTTGCGCGGATTGCGGCTGTCGAGCCCGTGCCCCCCGAACTGCTCCTGCAGCCGGTGACAAAACGCGAGGAACCGCGCGTGGCCTTCGCGAGCCTGATCGATGGCGGATACATTGCTGCCGGCACCGTGCTGACCGATGCGAAGAAGCGCCATTCCGCGACCGTGCGGCCGGATGGGCAGATCGTCGCGAATGGCATTGTCGGCTCGATCCACAAGATCGGAGCGCTCGTGCAAGGCCTTCCGGCCTGCAATGGCTGGACCTTCTGGCATATCGAGAACGGCAAGGCGCTGGAGCCGATCGACACCCGGCGGGCGGCGTTCCGCGCAAAGGAAGTGGCCTGACCGCTCAACGCAGCGCGCGCAACCCTGCCTCGATCACCTTGCGGAAGAGGGTCGGCACCGGCTCGGCATCGAGCGTCGTCGCCGCCACCCATCGCATACCTTCCGGCGCAGGCGCTGTCGCAGGCAGCCGCGCGACCGCGATCTCCATCCGCAAATCGATATGCGTGAAGACATGGACCACCGGCTGGTTCAGCCGCCGCCATTCCGCCTGAAAAGGCGCGGCCCCCAGGCTGCCTGCCCCGGCCGACCAATCGACATTCGGAACCTCGGCCATGCCCGCGAGCAAGCCCTTCCCGGCCCTGGTGCGGAGCAGGATGCGCGCCTGCGCATCCAGCACCACGAAAGCGAGGCCCTGCAGCTGCTTCCTGCGCTTCTTCGCGGGCTTCACGGGGAAAGCCGTGGGCTGCCCCCTAGCCCGTGCCAGGCACGCCTCGGAGAGCGGACAGAGCAGGCAGGAGGGCGATCTCGGCGTGCAGATCGTTGCCCCGAGATCCATCAGGCCTTGCGCGAAATCCCCCGGACGATCCGCCGGCACCATGCCATCGAGCACTGCATGGATTTCCGCTTTCGCCTTGGGAAGCGGTGTATCGATCGCAGACAGGCGCGTGACCACGCGCTCGATATTGCCGTCGATCACAATCGCGCGCTCACCAAAGGCAATCGCGGCAATCGCGGCCGCCGTATAGGCGCCGATGCCCGGCAAAGCGCGCAGGCCCGCTTCCGTCTCGGGAAACCGGCCATCGAGATCGTCTGCGACAGCCCGCGCGCAAGCCAGCAGGTTGCGGGCACGGGCATAGTAGCCGAGGCCCGCCCAGGCGGTCATCACCGCATGATCTTCCGCTGCGGCCAGCGCCCTCACATCCGGCCAGAGCGCCAGAAACTTCGCGAAATAGGGCTTCACCGCCTCCACACCCGTCTGCTGCAGCATGATTTCCGACAGCCAGACACGATAGGGCTCGGCACGCCCGGACTTCACGCGCCATGGCAGATCCCGTCCTGCGCGATCATACCAGGCAAGCAAGGCGGCGGTTCGGAGATCGACGGAGGGTGGTTTGGCGGTCATCTCGCCGGTTATGGCGAGGCCCGTGCAACTGGCCAAGGGCGCGATGCTCTTTTTCGTGCGCAATCCGGGGATAAGTTCGTTCTCTTCTTGTTCTCGCCGTAATCTGCTCTATTCTGCAAAGCGAGAAGGTAAAGGTGCCCGATGGACCGCGCGATTGCCCAACAGCCGAATCTCCGCCCCGAAACGCGCAAGCGGCCCCGGACGAACCGGCTCGCCTTGCTGATGCCGGACCTGCTGGAGCCCACCCTGCGCGAGCGCGGCTTTGCCTCCGCGACCCTGATCGCGGAATGGGCGGAGATTGTTGGCCCGGCGCTGGCGGAATTCACGGTTCCACTCGAAATCCGCTGGCCGAGAAAGCGAATGGATGCCGGGTCGACGGCGCGCCGCGGCGGCCGCATGCAGGAAAAGGCCGAGGGCGCGGTGCTGGTCGTCACCTGTGCCAGCGCTTTCGCCTTGGAGGTGCAGATGGCCTCCGGGCGCATCCTCGATGCAGTGAACCGCCGTCTCGGCTTCCGCGCCGTCACGCGGCTTGAAATCCGGCAGGGTGAGACGCCAAAGCCGCGCGCTGCCTTCATGGAGCGGGAGATCCCCGCTGAACTCATCATGGCGCAGAAGGAAAACCTGACCGATATCGCGGATGTGGGCTTGCGTGAGGCTCTGGCCCGCCTGGGCGCAGGGATCGTCGCGAAGGACCGCAAAACGCGATTGTGAAGCCCGCCCGCTTGCAGCCTCTCGTGCTTACCCCTAACTCGTTCTCCGCCATCATCGCGGGCAAAAATCAATCATATCGAAGCCGGAGAGTATCTTCCATGCCGCAGAGCCCTGTCATTCCCCGCCTTCCC
>JADCCH010000091.1 GCA_020252865.1 Methylobacterium sp. | reverse complement strand
CTATATCGCCGGCACGAGCGTGAGCGAACTGGCGCAGCAGGAGAAGATCGATTCCGCCTTGCGCCGCCGCGTGCTGCTGGCGGCCCTGTTCTTTGTCCTGGGTTTCTCCACGGTATTCGTGGCCCTGGGCGCGGGCGCATCTCTCGTCGGCGCGATTCTCCGGGCCTATGCGCATCTTCTCGCGCAGGTCGCGGGCGTGGCGATCATCGTCATGGGCCTGCATTTTCTCGGGGCTTTCCGCATCGCGTTTCTTTCACGCGAGGCGCGTGTGCAGGTCTCCCGGCCGCCGGGCATCGGCGGCGCCTATGTCATGGGCCTGGCTTTCGCGTTTGGCTGGACGCCCTGCATCGGCCCGGTTCTCGCGGGCGTGCTCGCGGTGGCGGGCAGCGAAGCGACGGTGTGTAAGGGCGCGGGCCTGCTCGCGGTCTATTCCGCCGGGCTCGGCTTTCCCTTCCTGCTCGCCGCTTTCGCGATGGGGCCTTTCCTGCGGTTCCTGAAAGGTTTTCGCGCCAATCTCGGCATGGTCGAGAAGGGCATGGGAGTGCTGCTGATCCTCACCGGCGTTCTGTTCCTCACCGGCACGATCAGCCAGTTCGGCTTCTATCTGCTGGAAGCCTTCCCCGCACTTGGCAGGCTCGGCTGAAGCGGGGCCGCATCGAGCGCGCGTCAGCGGCTGCTCGACGAGCCGGTTGGCGATGAAGGCCGCGCCGATCATCCTGCGGCGCGAGACGGCCAATGCGCACCGATGATGCCGAGGGCATGTTGCTCGAGGCCGATCTCGCCGCGAAGGACCAGCTTGTGGCGCTGACGCGGGCCTCGCTCGCCCGGCCCGATATGGCGCATGCCGATTTTTATTCGGCGCGGCGGGGTTGCTTCTTCTGCCGGGTGCGTCGGATCTGCCCCCCGAAACGAAGAAAGCCCGCCTTGCGGCGGGCTTTCCCGAATAGCGATCCGCGCGCGGATCACGGGTTCTGGATATAGGTCACCTTGCCGTCAGCACCCTTCTTCCAAGTATACATGACGTAGTCCGGACGGGTGATGTCGCCCTTCTTATCGAAGGAGAGTTCGCCGATCACGGTCTTGAACTTCTGACCGGACCTGATCTGCTCGGCAACCTTCTTGGGGTCGAGCGACTTCGCGGCTTCCGCCGCCTGCGCCATCACTTCCACGGCCGCATAGGAGTAGAGCGTATAGGCTTCCGGGTTGATGCCCTTGGCCTTGAACGCCGCCACGACCTTGGCCGCTTCGGGACGGTTGCGCGGGTCCGGCGGGAAGGTCATCAGCGTGCCTTCCACGCCCGGCCCGCCGATGGTCGCGAACTCATCCGAGGTGATGCCGTCGCCCGACATCATGACCGCGTTGAGGCCCTGGTCGCGCATCTGGCGGACGATGAGGCCACCTTCGGTATGCAGGCCGCCCCAGTAGACGACTTCCACGCCGGCATTCTTCATCTTGGTGATGAGCGCCGAGAAGTCCTTCTCGCCCGTGTTCACGCCTTCATAGATGACTTCGCGCACGCCCTTGGCGTTCATGGCCTTCCTGGTTTCATCCGCGAGGCCCTGGCCATAGGTGGTCTTGTCGTGAACGACCGCGACCTTCTTGTTGGCGAGGTTCTTCACGATGTAGTCAGCCGCAACCGCGCCCTGCTGGTCATCGCGGCCGCAGGTGCGGAACACGTTCCACAGGCCGCGCTCGGTGACCTTCGGGTTCGTCGCCGAAGGCGAGATCATCAGGATACCGTTCTCGGCATAGACTTCCGAGGCCGGCATCACCACGCCCGAGTTGAAGTGGCCGACGACGAACTTGATGCCGTCACCGACGAACTTGTTCGCTACCGACACGCCCTGCTTCGGGTCGGACACATCGTCGCCCTTTGCCGGCGGGGCGAAGCGCTGGCCGAGCACGCCGCCAGCGGCGTTGATATCCGCGACCGCCTGCTCTGTGCCATCGACCAGCTGCTTGCCGAAGGCCGCGTTCGGGCCGGTGATCGGACCGGCAACGCCGATCTTGATCTGGGCCTGCGCCACCGACGACAGCGTGAGCGCTGCAGCCATGGCGACACCGGCCAACAAGGTCTTTTTCATCAGGTCTCTCCCTGTGATTTTTCACGTTGCGGGTCACACGCCACCCGCGAAGCGTTCTCAAAACGAGACCCCGGAAAGAGGTCGCGCCTGATCTCATCAAAGCTGGTTTTCAGCATGCTGTCACCAGCCTTGAATTCCCCTGGGCGAAGGCTTCACGCCCCCGCTTTCCTGCGCCACGAGATGAACGAGTTCTTCTCGAAGGCGAAGCCGTATTGGCGTGCCATCTGGTTGGCACGCTCGTGCCGCCAGCCAATATAGGCGGCGACAGAAATGAGAATGGTATCAACGATATAGTAGCGTGGCGACAGCAGCGTGCCATGGAACATCGCAAAATGGATGAAGCGTACGGCAGCCCCCAGAAGCAGCATGTAGGGAACCAGGATCCAGATCGGCTTCCAGGTTTTCGCAACGGCAATGCCGGTGCGCCAGGCGGCCCAGCCACCCATCGCCGCGGTGATAAGCAGGAACAGCCAGATTGACGGTTCCTCGTAGAGAATGCCCTGAAGATCCATCACTCAGTTTCCTTTTCGCATTCTCGGGCGGTCAGGATCGGCGTGGATCCCCGGATCGAGCCCGGGGACAAGTTATTGCTGGTCATGTTCATTTTTGCTGGTTCGCATTCGCGGACGCAAAACCGGTTCCCACTTTTGCTGCTCATGCTCAATGATGCCCCCCTTCCAGATAGGCCGCCTTCACCTGCGGGTTGGCGAGCAACTCCTTGCCCGTGCCACTCATGGTGATGAGGCCGTTGACCATCACATAGGCCCGGTGGGCGAGTTTGAGCGCGTGGTAGGCATTCTGTTCGACGAGGAAGATCGTCATCCCGTCGGTGCGATTCACTTCCCGGATGACCTCGAAGATCTGCCGCACGATCAGCGGAGCGAGGCCCAGCGACGGTTCATCCAGCAGAAGCAGCTTCGGCCGGGCCATCAGCGCACGGGCGATGGCGAGCATCTGCTGTTCGCCGCCCGAGAGCGTGCCGCCACGCTGCTGCAGGCGCTCCCTGAGGCGGGGGAAGATGGTGCAGACCTTCTCCAGATCCTGATCGAAATAGGCGAGGTTGTTCACAGTCGCGCCCATCTGCAGGTTTTCGAGCACGGTCATCCGCGGAAAGATGCGACGCCCTTCGGGCGATTGCGCAATGCCGAGCCGCGCGATCTCATGGGTCGGCATGCGGGTGATGTCGCGGCCCTCGTAGATCACCTGGCCCTCGCGGGCCTGCGGCTTGCCGAAGATGGTCATCATCAGTGTCGACTTGCCGGCGCCGTTGGCGCCGATCAGCGTGACGATCTCGCCCTGCTTTACGTCAATATCCACGCCCTTCAGCGCGATGATGTTGCCATAATAGGTCTTCACGCCACGCACGGCGAGCAGCGAACCCGCCGGGACTGGGGCGGCGGCCGGACTGGTCGTTGTCATGCGCCCACCTCCGCTTCCACCGCTTCAACCTCGTCATCGGGCACGCCGAGATAGGCGGCAATGACCTTGGGATCGGCCTTCACGTCGGCCGGAGGGCCATCGGCGATCCTGGTGCCATAGTCGAGAACCACCACGTGGTCGGAAATCTGCATCACCACGCTCATATCGTGTTCGATGAGCAGCAACGACGTGCCGTGATCCGCACGGATCGATTGCAGCAATGCGTTCAGCTCAAGGCTTTCCTTCGGGTTGAGGCCCGCGGCCGGCTCGTCGAGGCAGAGCAGCACCGGGTCCGTGCACATCGCCCGCGCGATTTCGAGCCGGCGCTGGTCGCCATAAGGCAGGTCGCCGGCGGGATCATCCGCACGTTCGATGAGCCTGGTCTTCTCCAGCCAGTATTTCGCCTTCTCGATCGCCCCCTTCTCCGAGCGACGGAAGCCCGACAGCCCGAGAAGTCCACCGATCGTCCAGTTCGAGGCGACCATCAGCGGGTTGTGCTGGGCGACCATCAGGTTTTCCAGAACGGTCATCCCCGAGAAGAGCCGGATGTTCTGGAAGGTGCGCGCAACACGCGCCTTCGCCGAGATTTCGAAATCTGGCATGCGCTCAAGCAGGTAGAGCGATCCGCCCGGGCCCACGAAAGTGGGGGAGGAACTGTCCGTCAGCGTCTCAACATGGCCCTCGAAGGGGATCGAGCCATGCCGGAGCGCGATGCGACCCACGGTCGGTTTGTAGAAGCCCGTGATGCAGTTGAAAACGGTTGTCTTGCCGGCGCCGTTCGGGCCGATCAGCGCGGTGATGTCGCCGCGCCCGGCGGAGAAGGAGAGATTGTTGACGGCCACGAGACCGCCAAACCGCATCGTCAGGTTCTCGACCTTGAGAACCGGGTCCTGGATCCAGCGTGCCATATCAGTTCATGTCCTTTCGGATGACCTTGTCCGAAAACCGGAAGCCACTTTTCGGGATCATCCGTGGCCCTCTTTCACGTGATCGGAGGACACGGCCTTCTTCTCTTTCAGGAAGACGGAAGGCTCGCGCACGGAAATCAGGCCGCGGGGCTTCCAGAGCATCATCAGCACCATGCAGAAGCCGAAGACGAGCATGCGATACTGCGCCGGGTCGAAGTTGGGCCCGAAGATCACCTTCAGCGCATCCAGCTCGCGCAGGAGTTCCACGCCGCCCACGAGCATGATCGCGGCGATCACGACACCGAGAAGGCTGCCTATCCCGCCGAGCACGACAATCGCAAGGATCTGTGCGCTCTCATGGAAGACGAAGCTTTCCGGCGAGATGAAACCCTGGCGTGCCGCGAAGAAGGCGCCCGCGAAGCCACCGAACATCGCTCCGATCGCAAAGGCCGTCAGCTTGGTGTTGACCGTGTTGATGCCGAGCGAGCGGCAGGCGATCTCGTCTTCGCGCAGGGCTTCCCAGGCGCGGCCCACCGGCAGTTTCCGGAGCCGCGACGACACGGCCGCCGTGATCAGCGCCAGCACCAGGATGACGTAAAACAGGAAGATCGTGCGGTAGATCGGCGAGAATTCGAGCCCGAACCGGGCCGCGAAGCCAGTCTCGGAGGCATTGAAGGGTATCCCGAAGAAACTGGGCCGCGGTATGGAGGAGATGCCCGCATAGCCGCCCGAGAAATCCACCCAGTTGATGAGCACGAGGCGGATGATCTCACCGAAGGCGAGTGTCACGATGGCGAGGTAGTCACCCCGCAGCCGCAGAACCGGAAAGCCCAGCAGCACCCCCCAGAAGGCAGCGAGGATGCCCGCGACCGGCAGGCAGATCCAGAAGGCCCAGAGCGGCCAGAAGGACGGGCCGATCAGGTCGGCCATGAACGCCTTCACCGGCTCGCTGGTCGCGAACAGGGCGTAGGAATAGGCACCCACCGCATAGAAGGCGACGTAGCCGAGATCGAGCAGCCCCGCGAGGCCCACCACGATGTTCAGGCCCCAGCCCAGCATGATGTAGATCAGGATCTGGATGCCGAAATTGTCGATCCACTTGATCGCACCCGAAGGGCCGGCGGTCGCCAGCACCATCAGGGGATAGGCGAAGAGGAAGCCCACGAAAACCGGCAGGCCGTATTTCTCGAGCTTCAGGGCGAGATCGCCCTTGGGCTTCTTCGCCTTGGCGGGGGCCAGTGCATCGCGCCGGGCATAGTAGAGGCCGATCGCGAGGCGGCCGAAAAACACCACCGCGCAGACGATGATCAGCATGCCGGGGCGCAAGACCAGGATCATCTGGTTGTTGAGCGATTGGTCGGTCTTCACGCCGATCAGCAGGGCGAAGAGCCCGAAGGCGACAAGGCTCGCGAGAACCGCGTCGCGCAGGATCTGGCCGTAATCGATCTTCGGTGCGGAGCCGGGGGGAGAATATGCGTTCGACATCTTACACCTTCTCGACTTCCGGCTTGCCGAGCAGGCCCTGCGGCATGAAGATCAGCACGATCGCGAGGATCGAGAAGGCCGCCACATCCTTGTAGTCGATCGAGAAATAGGCCGACCACAGCGTCTCGATCAGGCCGATCAGGAGGCCGCCGAGCACCGCGCCGGGCAGGGAGCCGATGCCACCGAGGACCGCAGCCGTGAAGGCCTTCACGCCCGGCACGAAACCGTCGGAGAACACCACGACGCCGTAATAGTTGAGGAACAGCGTGCCCGCGACCGCCGCCAGCGCCGCCCCCATCACGAAGGTGATCGAGATGGTGCGGTTGACATTGATGCCGAGCAGTTCGGCCATCTTCTGATCCTGCTCGCAGGCGCGCTGGGCGCGGCCAAGCGGCGTCTTCTGGACGATATACCAGAAGACCGAGAGCAGCACGACCGTGGTCACCATGATCAGGATCTGCTTGTAGGAGATCGCCACCGCAAACCCGTCCTTCTGCATCAGGACGATCGAATCACGCATCACCGGCGGGATGGGCTTGTTGCGCGGTCCCTGAGCAACCTGCACGAAATTCATCAGCAGGATCGACATGCCAATTGCCGAGATCAGCGGCGCAAGGCGGAAGGAACCGCGCAGCTTGCGGTAGGCGACCCGCTCGATGGTCCAGCCATAGAGGGCCGTGACCGCCATCGAAACCAGCAAGGCGAGCACGAGCGCCAGGAATACCATACCGCCGGCCAGCCCCAGAACGGTTGTCACGGCCATGAACACAATCAGCGCCACGAAGGCGGAGATCATGAACACATCGCCATGGGAGAAGTTGACCATGCCGATGATGCCGAAAACCATCGTATATCCGATGGCGATGAGGCCATAGACCGCGCCAAGCGACAGCCCGTTGATGACCTGCTGCAGAAAGACTTCCATTCCCCTCACGCCTCTCCCGGATGCACGCCCCGTCTTTGGTGCGGAGATCCGCCAAGCGGATTTCGTGCCAACCCTGCCGGCCGCTCCCGAGACCGTCAGAGAACTCGACGCTACCAGTGGATGACATCCGCTGCAATCCGAGCCGCACAAGAAGTGGAGCAAGCCGGGCATGGCATCAATCCCGCAAACAGGCATTGCGGCAGAGGATTCCGCCAAAGATTGTCACTTTGGCGGCGAGTTTAACAAACCGGGGCGTGGGCGCTCAGTCTTGCTGGCGATCCGCCAGGACAAAACCATGGCGAAAGGGATCGTGGTCATCGACGAAGATCGTGTTCAATCCGGTCATCACCGCCCAGCCCTCGATGGAGGGAATGATGGCTGGAAAGCCGCCAACCATCGTCTGGCCCTCGACCCGCGCCTGGAACAGCGAGCCGATGATGCTCTCGTGCACGAAGGTCTCGCCGGGCTTGATGCGCCCCTTCGCCGCCCATTGCGCCAGCCGCGCCGAGGTGCCGGTGCCGCAGGGGCTGCGGTCGATGGCCTTGTCGCCATAGAACACCGCATTGCGTGCGGTCGCCCCCGGAACGGTCGGCGCGCCGGTCCAGAGCACATGCCGGCAGCCGCGGATGGCGGGGTTTTCCGGGTGCACGCATTCGATGGTGCGATTCACCGCTTCGCGCACGCGCGGGCTCAGCCGCAGGATATCCGAGGGGTTGAGGTCGGCCATGTCGCGGAAGGCCGGCTGCGGATCGACGATGGCGTAGAAATTCCCGCCATAGGAGAGATCGACGACCAGCTTGCCGAAACCTGTGACATCCAGTTCCACATCGGTCTTATACAGGAAGGAGGGGATGTTGATGAGCTTCACGCTCGTCACGCGCCCGCCTTCCTCGGTGTAATGCGCTTCCACAAGGCCGGCCGGCGTATCAAGCCGCAGGATTCCTGGGGTTCTCGGCTTCACCTGCCCCTGTTCCAGCGCGAAGGTCACGGTGCCGATGGTGCCGTGCCCGCACATGGGCAGGCAGCCCGAGGTCTCGATGAAGAGGATCGCGATGTCGCAATCCGGCCGCGTCGCGGGGTAGAGGATCGAGCCGGACATCATGTCATGCCCGCGCGGCTCGAACATCAGGGCGGTGCGGATCCAGTCATGGCGGGCGAGGAAATCGTCGCGCTTGTCGCTCATGGTCGCGCCGTTCAGCACCGGGCCTCCGCCCGCGACCATGCGCACGGGATTGCCGCAGGTATGGCCATCCACGCAGAAAAAGGTATGCCTTGCCATCGTCTTGCCCGTTCGTGTTCTCTTATGGAAACCGGATCTCGCCATCCGCGAGAAGGGTGATCCGCCCGGCGGGCAACTGCGCCTGCCCGGCCTCATCGAGGCGGAAGGCGGGCGGCGGCTTCCAGCCCATCTCACGCCCGACCACGCACCCGATGAGTAGGATCGCATCGGGTGCGGCGAGCAACAACGCGGCGGGCGCAATGTCGAGGCGGATCAGTTCCAGCAGCACGGCGGAGGAGGAGGATGAGCCGATCGTGCCGGGAAGGGCCAGCACCGTTCCGGCGATGCTCCGCCCGCATTGTGGATGGCGCACCTGGATGATGCGGCCTGTGGCTGGATCGACCCCGCCCCAGAAGGAGAGAGGGGCGGTGAGCGCCAGCACGGGGCCTTCCACCGGGCCCTTGTGATCGGGAAAGAGCGGTTCGGCGCGCATCATGACCAGCCCCCTGTCTCGTTGGCCAGATGGCCGGAAACGGCCGCTTCGACACATTCCGCAAGGCTCGCATAGCGCACCGCATAGCCCGTGTTTCCCGGCGCGTAATGCGCGAATTTCCCGGAATTGGTGGCGAGCACGCCCGCGATCTCGGCGAGCATGGGCGTCACCACGATGCAGGTATCGGCCACCAGCGTCACTCCGGCATCGATCAGCGCCTGGCGCTCGGGCCGGGCGAGGGCAAGCAGAGCATGCCGCCCCGTGCAGGCATAGAAGGGCCGCGCGACCTTTCGGCCGTGAAGGCGCTGGAGCACCTCGCGCAACTCCTCCGCCGAACAATGCGGCGAGCCGATCGCCACCGCATCAATCGCACTGGATTGCGTGGTGGAAAGTCCGCCGCGCGCCTTCGCGAGCCGTTCGGGCGTGACAGGGATCACGGGCAGGCCCTGCGCGCCGCCGGTCACGGTTTCCATGTCCGGCGCTTCCGGCGTCACGCCGAGAATGTGGAAGAGCCCCACTGCGCCGGCGGAGGCCGCGGCCGCGCCGAACGCTTTCAGGCGATCCTCGGTGGCAAAGCCGGCAAGGCCGGTCACGACACCCACGGCCGTCCCGGCCTCTTGCCCGTAAAGCGTGCCGATCACCGGCCAGAGCACGTCGGAACCGCGCAACGCGGCGCTGAGGCCGGCGCAATCGAGCACGAAGATCGCGCGGCGGTTCTCCGGCTTGTGCAACCCGTAGAAGGGCGCTCGCCCGGCAATCGCGCAGGCGATGTCGAGGAAATCGCCGTAACGGTTGGTGCGTGCGCCGAGCGCGGAATTGCAGAAAGCCACCGCGTTCGATTCCCCCCAGGCGACATCACTCCCCAGGGCCGGCCGATGCCCGGCCTGATAGGGCGCGCAGGTCCAGGAAGCTTCGCAACCCATGGCCTCGTAGGCCATCATCAGCCGATGCGCCATGTCATGCTGGTGTGGAGGCAGCCGCGTCTTGGCACCGCAGGCCAGGTCAAGCCCTCCCACATTGAGCGTGGCGGGAACGGCGACCTTCGCACCGAGTTCCACGAGCCTCTCTGCGAAGAGCGTGCCGGAATCGCCGTGGTAGAGCGCGCCATCGATATGGGCGGAGGCGACCGGAATGAGCCTTTCGGCCCCCATGAGTCGGGCGGTTTCCGCCACGATGCGCAGGGCCAGCGCCTGCGCTTCGCCGGATTGGCCGGCAAGGATGGTGCGTTCTTCCGAAGTGAGGGTCAGGGTCATCGTCTGCCGGTTCTGGTTCTTGTCTCGTGCAATTCATCGCGTGCAAGGGATCATGGGCAAGGGATCATGGGCAAGGGATCATGGGCAATAGATCATGGGCAGGACCCGGGAAGGCGCTTCACGCGGCACGAGGGCACCTCCCGCACTTCGCGCGCGCCAGAATGCGCGAATTCACGGCGGGCTGGCAAGCGCCTTGCGGCTGCAAGGCCCTT
>JADCCH010000090.1 GCA_020252865.1 Methylobacterium sp. | reverse complement strand
CGGCTTCCGGCATCACTCGATGGACCCCGGCACGAGCTTGCCATCCTTGAAGACCGCCGGGCGATAGGCCCCCTGATGAACCTCATCGGTGAAGCCGATGAACAGCACCACGAGCGCCATGAGCACGAGGCCGATCAGCGTCTGGATCAGCAACGCCTTGCGCTCGAATATCTGTTTCGCTGCCTGCGGATGTCGCCCCTGCCACATGAGAAACGCGGCATAGGCCAGAAATGGCACGAAGAAAAATCCGCCGATCTCAAAGAGAATGCGAGCCATACCCTCACCTGGTTGTCAGAAGCGATCTGCAAAACTGCGCATGATTCCGGCTGTCACACCCCAGATATAGGCCTCGGGGTAATCGAGGATGAAGAAGGAGCGTTCACGTCCGCGCCAGAAGATTTCGCCGCGCCGATAGCGCCGTGTGTCGAGCGCATGGGCGAGCGGCACCTCGAAAAGCCGCGCCACCTCATTCGCATCCGCAAGGAGTTCCGTGCCCGGCCCGAGCACGGCCACGAGCGGCTGCACGCGATAACCGGTACCGGAGAAATAGGGCGGCAGATAGCCCAGCGGCTCCACATGGCTGGGAGAGAGGCCAATCTCCTCCTGCGCCTCGCGCAAGGCAGCCTGGGCGGCACTCTCGCCGGGCTCGACGCGCCCGCCGGGAAAGGCCACCTGCCCGGCATGGGTGGAGAGATGCGCCGCGCGTTCCGTCAGCACGATCGAGAGACCATGCTCGCGCCGCACCACGGGCACCAGCACCGCAGCCGGCCTGGCCTTCGCCCAGAATTCCGGCTCGGGCGGAAAGCCCGCGATCCTGTGGCAGCCGAAATGTTCCCAATCCTGCGCGGGATCCAGCGGCCCGGGAAAGAGCCTGGACCGGGCGCGGAGGCAAAACGGCTCGACCTCCCGGAATTCGGGCGGCAACGGCGCAGCCAAGGAACCGGTGAGCGCGAAATCAGCCATGACGATCCTCGGCCTCGCCGGGCCCGGATGTTCCGTTTTCCGGCGGCACCGGAAATTCCACCCCGGCGGAGCGAAGCACAAGCCCCTTGCCGGTTTCCTCCAGCCGCGCCGCAAGCTCCTGCGCGATGCTGCGCGTCGCCAGCGCCCATAGATCGCCGCGCACCCGGATATAAGGCTTGAAGCCCCCATCGGCCGCCAGGGTGAGGCGCATGGGATGTTCCGCGCCCGCCAGCACGATCTCGTCGAGATTGGTGCGGAAGGCGAGAGCCGGGCCTTCGGGGGTCCTGCTCTCTTCCATCTCCACTGCGAGGAAGGGCGCATCATCCACCCGGATGCCCACGCGCTCCACAGGTGTCACCAGCACGTAACGCCCGGCATCCTTTCGGAGGATGGAGGCGAAGAGCTTCACCAGGGGCAGCCGGTTGATGGGGCCGCCCTCATAGAACCAGCGGCCATCCGCCGCGATGCGCATGTCGATTTCGCCGCAATAGGCGGGGTTCCATTTCTCCACGGGCGGCGCCTTCCGCCCGGCATTGGCCCTGGCGAATTCCAGAAAATGTGATGGCATCGCAGGCAGGCTCATCCCGGCAATCTCATGGGCAGGACCATGGGGTTCGACCATTTTTCCATCCCTGATGTAGGCGCAGAAGGCCGAAACGCAAAGACCCGCCACAGCCTCGCCATGATCGGGCGTTCGACTGAAGTTGATCAAACAGGTTGGCGGGTTGCCAGAATTGTGATGGGGATTCGGCGTCCGCACCCGCGCTGCTGCATTGCCGAGAACGGGCTTGCGTTCCAGATTGTAAGGCCCCGGTCCCATCAGGAGGAGAGCGAAATGCAGGCCCATGAACCCAAGGATTTCGCCGCTTCCTTTGTCCGCCTCGCCGAGGATGCCGGCCAGAGCCTCAAGAAGGCGCGCGGCGAGATCGGGAAGGTGATCTTCGGCCAGGAAACGGTCGTCGAGGAAACCCTCGTCACCCTGCTCGCGGGCGGCCATGCGCTGCTGGTGGGTGTGCCGGGCCTTGCGAAGACGAAACTTGTCGAAACGCTCGGCAAGGTCCTGGGGCTCGATGCCCGCCGCGTGCAGTTCACGCCGGATCTGATGCCTTCGGACATTCTGGGGACGGAAATCCTCGAGGAGCCCACCCCCGGCAAGCGTGCCTTCCGCTTCATCAAGGGTCCGGTCTTTGCCGAACTGCTGATGGCAGACGAAATCAACCGGGCCTCGCCCCGCACGCAATCCGCGCTTCTGCAGGCGATGCAGGAGGGCTTCGTGACGATCGCCGGCCAGCGGCACGACCTGCCCCGTCCCTTCCATGTGCTCGCGACCCAGAACCCGATCGAGCAGGAAGGCACCTACCCGCTTCCCGAGGCGCAACTCGACCGCTTCCTGCTTCAGATCGACGTGAACTACCCCGACCGCACGGCCGAACGCCGCATGCTGATCGAAACCACCGGCGCGGAGCATGCCGAACCGCAGGCCGTGCTCTCCGCCGAGGGCCTCGTCGCCGCACAGCGCCTCGTGCGCCGCCTGCCGGTGGGCGAACAGATCGTCGATGCGATCCTCGATCTCGTGCGCTCGGCCCGCCCCGCGCCGGGTACGCCGTTGGCCGAGAAGCTCGTCTGGGGTCCGGGTCCGCGCGCCTCGCAGGCCCTGATGCTCGCCGCCCGTGCCCGCGCCTTGATCGATGGCCGGCTCTCGCCTTCCATGGAAGACGTGATCGCGCTGGCGGAGCCCGTGCTGAAGCACCGCATGGCGCTCTCCTTCGCTGCCCGTGCGGAAGGCGAAACCCTCGGGAACATCATTGCCGGCCTGACGGCGAAGTACCGCTGATGGCGGATCTTGCGCGCGCCCTCCCCCGCTACGGCAAGAGCCTGCCCTCAGGCCTGCAGCGCGAGGCGGCGGCGCTGTCGAGCGTGCTCGAGCATCTGACGGTGGAGGCGCGGCAGGTTGCGGCTCAACTCACCATGGGCATCCACGGGCGTCGCCGTCCGGGCCCCGGCGAGGAGTTCTGGGAGTTTCGCGCATTCGTGCCGGGCGAGGCCGCGCATCGCATCGACTGGCGGCGCTCCGCCCGCGACGACCGCTTGTATGTTCGGGAGCGTGAATGGGAGAGCGCGTCGTCCTATTCGATCTGGTTCGATCTCTCGCCCTCCATGCATTTTGTCTCGTCGCTGGCGCAGAAACCGAAGCGCGACCGCGCCATCGTGCTGGGCCTCGCGCTGGCCGACATGCTCGTGCATGCCGGCGAGCGGGTGGCCCTTCTCGGGCGCACCAACCCGATCGCCTCGCGGCAGATCATCCCGCGCATGGCCGAGGCGCTGCTGCGCGCCCAGACCCTCGAAAACGATACCGGCGGATTCCCGCCGGATGTTCCGCTGCGCCGGCAGGATCGCCTGGTGCTGATCGGAGATTTCATCCTGCCCGTCGAGGATTTTGCGGCCAGGCTCAAGGCAATTGCCGCCAAGGGCGTGCGCGGCACGCTCGTCATGGTCCGCGACCCGGTGGAGGAGGAGTTTCCCTTCGTGGGCGAGGTGGAATTCGAGGGGCTTGAGGCGCCCGATCTGTGGCGCGTCGGCGAGGCCGGCGAGGTTGCCGAGCGTTATCGCGAGCGCATTCTGGCTCACCGGGCCGAAATCCGCCGCATTGCGACGCGCCACGGCTTCAGCTTCCTGCATCATGTGACGGATCGCCCCCCGGCGGAGGTTCTGCTGATGCTCGCCGCGTTGATCGGCGGTCACGTTCCGACCCTGCCGCGCCTCTTCGAAGGCGATGTCGAGGAGGCGAGACCATGAGCGCCCTGGCCTTCGCCGCGCCTTTCGCTCTGATCGCGCTGGTGGCGCTGCCCGCGCTTTACTGGCTGTTGCGGCTGACCCCGCCGCCGCCAAAGCGCATGCCGCTTCCCACCCTGCCGCTGGTGAAGGATCTGCTGGGGCGCGAGCGCGAGCCCGCGCGCACCCCGCTCTGGCTGCTGTTGATGCGCCTCGCCCTCGCAGCGGCCGTCATTCTCGCGGTGGCCGGCCCGCGCTGGCAGCCCAATGCGACGGCCCTGCCCGGTGGTTCCGGGCCGCTGATACTGATGATCGATGATGGCTGGGCTGCCGCAGGCGACTGGAAGACCCGCATCGACCGTGTTTCCGCGATCCTCGCGGACGAGCCCTCTCGCGCCATCGTGCTGCTGACCGCCAGTGACGACCGCCCGGAGGCCATTCCGGAAGCGGCTCGCACCGCACTCGCCAGGGTGATGGGCCTTGCGCCGAAATCCTTCCGGCCGGATCGCGAGACGATGCTGGCCGCCGCCGAACGGTTGCTGCATGCCGATCCGCAGGCCAGCGCTCTCTGGGTTTCCGATGGCGTGACGACACAAGCCGAACAGGCGCGGCTTGCCAGCTTCCTATCGGGCTTTGGAAACCGCGTGAACATCCTCTCTCCGCTCGACAAGAGCCCGGTGGCGATTTCCGGCGTATCCGCTTCCGCCGAGGGGCTCGACATCGCGCTTTTGCGCCCGGGCGGTCGGGGTGGGGCGGAAGCGGGCCTGCTTCGGGCCAGCGATGACCGGGGCCGGCCCCTGGGCGAGGTGACCTTCGCCTTCGAGGCCGGCGGCGCGGAGGCCAAGGCCCGCCTTGCCCTGCCGCTCGAATTGCTGAACGCCGTCTCGCGGCTCGAAGTGGCCGAAGCGCGCCATGCCGGGGCCGTGGCGCTTGTGGATGGCTCCAGCCGCCGCCGGCGCGTGGCCATCATCACGGGCGAGACGACCGACACCGCCCAGCCGCTGGTCTCCGGGCGGTTCTTCGTCACGCGCGCGCTGCAACCCTTTTCCGAACTGCGCGAGCCTGCGCGCGGCACGCCCGACCCGATCGAGCGCGCGCTCGAGGAGCGGCCTGATATTCTGGTTCTCGTCGATATCGGCACGCTCTCGGGCAGCACGGCCGAAACGGTCGGGCGCTTCGTGGAGAATGGCGGCACGCTGATCCGCTTTGCCGGCCCCGGCCTCGCGGCGGCGAGCGACGAACTCCTGCCGGTGCGCCTGAGGCGCGGCGGGCGCATCCTCGGCGGTGCGCTCTCATGGGACAGGCCGCAGAAGCTCGGTGCTTTCCCGGAGGGCTCGCCCTTCTACGGCATCCCCATCCGCGAGGAAATCCGCGTGGAGCGGCAGGTGCTGGCAGAACCGGATTCCACCCTGACACGCGCAAGCTGGGCCGTGCTGGAGGATGGCACGCCGCTTGTCTCGGCCGCCGCGCGCGGCAAGGGGCAGATCATCCTCTTCCATGTCACGGCCGATACAAGCTGGTCGAACCTGCCGCTTTCGGGCATCTTCGTCGACATGCTCCGTCGTTGCCTGCAAATCGCCGCCAGCCATGCCAATGCCGGCCCGGGCCAGTTCTCCGCCGGCGAGCTGCTGCCGGCGCGGCTCACGCTCGATGGTTTCGGAACCCTTTCCGCCCCGCCTGCCACCGCGCGTCCGCTCGATCCGCGCCGCACCGGCAGCGCCACGCGCGAGAACCCGCCGGGCTTCTATGGTCCACCGGAGGCGAGCGTGGCCGTGAATGCCGTGAGCACGAATGAAGGCTTGCGCGGCATCGACTGGCAGGGCCACGCGGTGCAGGGCCTGGCGGGTGCCGCTTCGGTTGATCTGCGTCCGTGGTTGATGGGGCTTGCGGCACTGTTGATCCTCGCGGATGCCCTCGCTGTTCTCTGGATCTCAACCGGTGGCCTGCGTCGCGGCTTCCGCGCGGCGACAGCGGCTGCCCTGCTGGCCGCAGGTCTCGGCGCGGTGGCCATGCTGCCGCAGCGCGTG
>JADCCH010000009.1 GCA_020252865.1 Methylobacterium sp. | reverse complement strand
GGAGGTTACCGTGCCGGTGGTCAGCAGCACCGTGCCAAGCTCGGACAGCGGAGGAACAAGCGGGAGGATCGACATCGTCTCGCCCAGGCTCGCCGCATGGAGCCAGATGAGCCGGCCCGCAGGGCGCGGCAGGCCGGCCTTCCCGAATCGCTCGCCAATGCGCGCGGGGTCTTCCTTGCCGCGCTTCAGCCGGCTGCGGAAAAGCAGTGGCAAGGCTGGCGCCACGGCATGCGCGGCCAACCGGTAGAGCACAAGAGGCAGGGTGCGCCCGCTCATGCCAAGAACTCCGCTGCCTTGGCCGCGCGGGCCAATGCCACGCTCTCGCGGTTGCCCCCGGGATCGGCGGAATCGAGCGCGGCGTAAGCCTGCGCATAGGCCTTGTCCATCGCGATTTCCACCGCGCGACGGAAGGCCTCGCGCCGGGCGGCATCGGCTTCCTTCGGAACGAAAATCGGCTCGCCGATGACAAGGGCCGTCCGTCCGAAGGGTAGCCCGATGCTCGCGGCATCCCAGGATTTCAGGTCGATCCGCCGCGAACAGACGGTCGCGACCGGCAGGATGGGCCGGCCGGACAAAGCAGCCAGCGCGATGATGCCTTCCCCCGCCACGCGGCTGACCTTCGGCACATCGGCAGTCAGGGAAACATGATCGCCCGCTTCGAGCAGGGCGAGCAACTGCCGCAGGGCCTGGATGCCGCCGCGCTTGCGCACCTGATCGGTGCGCTGCGCGCCCGAACCGCGCACCACGAACATGCCGAGTTTTTCGGCGGCGATCGCGTTGATCGCCCCGTCGCCATGGCGGGAGATCATCACGTGGATGCGATCCTGCGGGCGCAGGCCGAAGGTCTGCATGAAATGCTGGCCATGCCACATCGTAATGATGACCGGGCCGTCTTCCAGCCGTGCATAGCCATCGGCGGGAACCACCGTCATGGGGCTCGTGCGCTGCACGAAATGCAGATAGCCCGCGAGAAGCGAGCCCAGGAAACGCTGGATAGGTTCGCTCCGCCCGAAAGACTTCAGCATGGTCCGACCATCGATCGGAAGAGGCTCGACCGCCTCATCGCATCACGCATCGGGATCGAGCAGGCGGTGCAGATGCACCACGAAATAGCGCATCTGCGCGTTATCGACCGTCGCCTGCGCCTTGGCCTTCCAGGCGGCATGGGCGCTCTTGTAATTCGGATAGACGCCCACGATGTCGAGCTTCGAAAGGTCCTTGAAGGTCGTGCTGTCGAGATCGGTCAGCTCGCCGCCGAAAACAAGGTGGAGCAATTGCGGCTCGGCATTCGGCGCGGTCATAAGGGCTCTCCCGGTGCGGCAGGCCGGAAAAGCCGGGGCCTCCGCCACAAATGATCAGCCGCGTTTCGCCGCAGAAAGGCCGCCCGTCAAGAGCGAAGGCATCATCCGGTCGAGCAAGCCACGGCTTCCCGCCAGCAAGGCCGGGTGTTCGTCGCCCTTCAGCAAGTAGAGCGGCGGCCGGCCATCAGGCCCGATCAGGGCGCCCCCCGCCTCCTCCAGGATGCAGTGCGCGGCCACGATATCCCAATCATGCGCGCCGGGCCGGGCGAGAGCGAGATCGAGTTCGCCCGAAAGTGGCCGGACCAGGCGATGCGCGAGGGCGGCGATGTTCGGCATGCCCTCGATGGCGAGGCCGCTCTCGCGCGCGATGATTTCGAAAACGCCGCGCGGGCCGGCGGCGCGGATGGGCGAAGAGGGTTGTGAAGCGAGCATCACGGGTTGACCCTGGTAGCGTGCCCCGCCGCCGCGATGGGCCGCGAACATCGCGCCGCGCGCCGGGACATGCAGCAGGCCGATCACCGGGTCGCTGCCAGCGAGCACACCCAGGGCAATGCACCAGTCATCCCGTCCCTCCATGAAGGAGCGCGTGCCATCGATCGGGTCGATCACGATGGTGAGGCCATCTTGCGGGCCATGCCACGCCTCGGGCCGCTCTTCCGAATGATAGCGCAATGGGCCGAAGCCGTCCTGGCCGAGCGCGCTGACGGCATCCGCGATCAGCGCATCCACCGCAAGATCGGCGCTGGTGACCGGCGAGGTGCCCTTCCAGTCGATCCGGGCGCGGGTGCGCTCGCCGGGGCGCCAATCCGCGAGCGCGCGGCTGCCGGCCTCGCGCAGGACGAACTCCAGCCGGGCAGCCAGTCCGGCAAGCTCGACCGATGCGATCGGCGCACTCATCGCCAGGCGAGAACCAGCAGGCTCAGAGCCCCGATCACCAGCGCGCCGGCAGTCAGAACCGTGCCCATTGCGCGTCCGAGGCTCGTGCCCGCGCTCCGGCTGAAACCAATCGCATGGAGAACCCGGCCTGTAACCCCCGGGAGGCCCACGACATGCACCATCCATTCGCCTGCGCCGATCACCGGCAACAGGGCCAGCACCACGAAAAGCATCGGAGCCTGTTCGCAGAAATTGCCATGCACGCGAATGCGGAGCGCCAGTTTCTCGCTGCCACCATCGCCGAAGGCCACGTTCTCGGCGCGCCGCACGAAGATCACGCGGAAGGTCAGCACTATGCCGAGCAGCACGAGGACTGCGATGTAACTCGCAGCGAAGGAGAGGGCATTGGCATCAATGGCCGCGAGTGTTTCGTTCATGATCTCACCTGGAGCGAGCGGGCGGGCTAACAAGGCCCTGCCTAACGCGCTTTGTGGCATTTGTCGCGGGGGGGGGGGGAGGGCATCACGAAATCGCGGGCGCAGCGGCAGGCGCGATATCGCGCCCTCGTGATGCGCATGAAAGCGAAAGCGCTTGGCTTTTCCGCATTTGCCGGTGCATGACGAAAGCAATCATGTCCGAGCCGCAATCCATCCTCCTCCTCGCGCTCATGTTCCTGGGCGCGGCGGTGATCGCCGTCCCGGCCTTCCGGTTCGCCGGGCTCTCGGCCGTGCTGGGCTATTTCGTGGCAGGAGTGGCGATCGGTCCATCGGGGTTCGGCCTGTTCCGCGATGCCAATGCGCTGCGCTCCTTTGCCGAACTCGGCGTGGTGATGTTCCTTTTCGTGATCGGGCTCGAACTGAAGCCGTCGAAACTCCTCTCGATGCGCCGGGATATCCTGATCTACGGGGTGGCGCAGATGGTGTTCTCGGGCGTCTTGATCGCCGCTGCGTTGTGGTTCCTCGGCTTCAAAGGTGCGGGTCTCGCCGCTGTGGCCTTCGCATTCGCGCTTTCCGCCACGGCGATCGCCCTGCAGATGCTCGAGGAGCGCGGCGCGATGAGTTCAGCCTATGGCCAGAAGAGCTTCGCGGTGCTGCTCTTCCAGGATATCGCCGTGGTGCCCTTCCTGGCGATCCTGCCGCTCTTCGCGCTCACGCAGTCGAAAGCGGAATCGGGCGGCTTCTGGAGCCATCTCGACGAGATCGTCATGGCTGCGGCCGCCGTGCTGGCGCTGGTCCTCGCCGGCAAATTCCTGCTTAACCCGTTCTTCCGGCTGCTCGCCCGCGCGGATGCCCGCGAGATCATGACGGCCGCTGCCTTGCTGCTGGTTCTGGGCTCGGCCGAACTGATGCACAAGGCCGGACTTTCGGCCGCGCTCGGCGCCTTCATCGCCGGGCTGATGCTGGCCGAGAGCAATTTCCGCCACCAGCTCGAAGCGGATATCGAGCCCTTCCGCGGTCTCCTGCTCGGCCTGTTCTTCATGAGCGTCGGAATGGGTCTTGACACCGCAATCATACGCGCGAACCTGCCGGCGATCCTCGGCGGCGCGATGGGGCTGATGGCGCTGAAGATCCTCCTCGTCTTCGTTCTGCTGCGCGCGGGCAAGCTGGGCTTCTCGAATTCCGTGCGCGGCGCGGTCCTGCTCTCGCCTGCGGGTGAATTCGCCTTTGTCATCCTGCCGCTGGCGGCGGGCATCGGGCTGCTGGCCGGCGATATGGCGACCATCCTCTCGGCCGTTGCTGCGCTGACGATGTTTTTTGGGCCGATTCTTGCGAAACTCGTGGAGCCCGCCCTCGCCTGGCGCAAGAATCGGCTCGGCAAAGAACCCTCGATGGAAGAGAATTACGAAGATGCGGATGGCGAGGTGCTGGTGATCGGCTTCGGGCGCTTCGGGCAGGTCGTGAATCAGGTCTTCCTCGCCGCCGAGCGCAACGTGACCGTGATCGATCGCAACATCGACCAGATCAAGACCGCCGCCCGCTTCGGCTTCAAGGTCTATTATGGCGATGGTCGCCGCCTGGACGTGCTCCGCGCGGCGGGTGCGGAGCGCGCGAGCGTGATCGCGGTTTGCGTGGATGATCGCGAGGCGGCATCCGCCATCGCGGAAATGGCGCGGCGCGCCTTCCCTTCTGCGAAGCTTATCGCCCGCGCCTTTGATCGCACCCATGCGCTCGATCTGATGGAGCGCGGCGTGCGCTCGCCCTTCCGCGAAACCTTCGACAGTGCCCTGGCATTCGGTCGCGAAGCTCTCGTCGCCCTGGGCGTGCCCGGGGATGAAGCGGATGAATGGCGCGACGATGTTCGTCGCCGGGATATTCAGCGCCTCAACCGCCAGCGTGACGAGGGTCTCTTCGCCGGGATGGACCTTCTCCATGTCGTGAAGGTGACCCCCGAGCCGCTCATTGCTCCGCGTCGCGAGGGCAAGGACATCACCAGGAAGGCCGGGGACGAGTCCCGCGAGCAACAGGCGCGGGACGGCGTCACGGGGGAATCCTCGTGAGCATGCCCGCATCGCCCGATCTCGCGCCGTTCACGCACGGCTCGACCATGCGCCACGTGCTGACCATGACCGGCACCGGTGCCGTCGGCCTGATGGCGATCTTCCTCGTCGATTTCCTGTCGCTCTTCTATGTCTCGCTGCTTCGCGACGACCGGCTGACCGCGGGCGTGGGCTATGCCACGACCATCCTGTTCGTGGCGATTTCCGTGAATATCGGCTCGATGATCGCGGGCTCCGCCATGGTCGCCCGCAGGCGCGGCGCGCTGGATGAGGAAGGCGCCCGGCGCATCGCCTCTACTTCGCTCGTCCTGGCCATTGTGGTGGGCGTCGCGGTGAGTGGCGGGTTGCTGGCGGCCATGCCCTGGATGCTGCCGAAGCTCGGCGCGACGGGCGTGCCCCTGGAAGTGGCCGAACGCTTCCTCTGGATCACGCTGCCGGCCAACGCGCTGATGGCCGTGGGCATGGCTCTTTCAGGTTTTCTGCGTGCCGTGGGCGATCCGCGCCGGGCCATGAATGTCACCTTGTTCGGCGGGCTGGTGACAGCCGCGGCCGATCCGTTCTTCATCTTCGCGCTGAAGCTCGGCACGGATGGCGCGGCGCTGGCCACCGTCGTGTCGCGGCTGGTGTTCATGGCGGTCGGCCTGCATGGCATCGTGATGGTGCATCGCCTGCTGCGGCGCCCGACGCTCGGCGAGATTCGAGCCGATGCGAAGCCCTTCTTCGATATCGCTCTTCCGGCGATCCTCACGAATGTCGCCACCCCTGTCGCCGCGCTCTTCGTCTATCGCATCCTCGCCCCCTTCGGTGCCGAGGCGATTGCCGCGAGCACGATCATCGACCGCCTGACTCCGCTTGCCTTCGGCGTGCTCTTCGCGCTGTCCGGTGCCGTGGGGCCGATCCTCGCGCAGAACCTCGGCGCGCGGCAATATGGCCGGCTGCGACAGGCTTTGCGCGATGCGCTGCTCTTTGCGCTGGTCTATTGTCTCCTGGCCTGGGCCATCCTGTTCCTGTCGCGCCATGCGATCGCGGGCATGTTCGGCGTAAGCGGGCTGACGGCGCAATATGTGGCTTTCTTCTGCGTGATTTCCGGGCTCGCCTGGCT
>JADCCH010000089.1 GCA_020252865.1 Methylobacterium sp. | reverse complement strand
GCTTCCGGCCCGGAACGAAGCGCCGTTACGAGCTTGGCCGGTTTGCGCATGGAGCAGAGGAATTGAGCGCGCCGGGCTGGCTGCGCCCCGGCCAGAAGCTGCTGAAGGCCATGGGCCTGGGCCGAAAGCGCGCCCCGCTCGGCTTTGCCCGACCGCTGGTGCAGGAAGGGCATTTCCATTTCGATCCGAGATTCGAAACCATTTCGGGATCGGCTTACCTGCGCGGATTGTTCCAGTCGCCACTTTACTTCGGCCCATATGCACATGAATTTCGTCGGATTTTCGCGCTGGAACCGCATGTCTCGGCCAAGGCGCGGGAACTTGCGGCGTCGCTTTCGCCCCGGACCCTCGCGATCCATATCCGTGCCGGCGATTATCAGGACCCGAAATTCGCCGATATCCACCATGTGCTGACACCGGATTATTATCTTCGCGCCATCGAGCGCGTTTCAGCCGAGGCGCAGTTCGATCAGGTCATCGTGATGTCCGACAGCAACGAGGCGATCCCGTCGCGGCTGCCGCTAGGCCTGCCCTACGGCATCGTCTCATCGACGAGCGCGCTGGATGACCTTTTCCTGATGAGTCATGCTCGGCACAACATCATCGCCAATTCCACTTTCAGCTGGTGGGGGGCATGGCTCGGCAATCCCGAGGGCCGAGTGGTCGTGGCGCCGCAGCAATGGTTCGCGCCGCCCTATCAGGCGAAGGTGAGCACGAAAGACCTGTTCCCGCCGCACTGGCGCATGGTCTGACACTCAGGCTGCATTCGAGCCGCCGAGCGCGCGTTTCCAGAAGTAGAGCTTGCGCGCAATGCGATCCCGCGCGCGAACATCGCGCCCGTCAAGATGCTGCACGGTTTTCGGCCAGCCCAGCGGGCCATAGACCTGCCCGCCACCAAAGAGGCGGCAGAGCCCGCCTTCGAGCCCGATCGCCATGCCGTCGGGCCCGCGCAGGATCGGCAGCACCTCCCTGCGGTAGAAGGCGACGTCGATCGCTTGCGGGTTGTTCGAACGGCCATTGACACGGCACATCGGCACTTCCGTGCCGGGCATCTCGTCGAGGAACATGTCGTAGCCCTGGCGGATGTTCTTGCGCTTGTTGAAGCGCACGAAATTGAAGCCGCAATCGGCCATCTCGCCCACGATCTCCGGCAGGCCATGCGGAATGCGCGAGCGGATGAACACGAAATCATGCTCGAGCTGCACGGCATATTCGCATTCGCTGATTTCCAGCGAGTGCGCGAAGCTGTCGATCAGCCCGCCGGTTTCCACGATTTCCAGCGGAATGCCGGGCGTGCCATCCCGGATCGCCTGCTTCCAGGCCTCGAAATTCCCGCGATTTGGCTTCGGATCGCAGAAGACACGGGTGATGGTCTCGGCAGCACCCCGCGCGCCGCCGAAGCACTCGAAATACGAGCGGATCGCCTCCGGCGCGAGGCAATCGCGCGCATCCTTCGAGGCCACGTTGGAGAAAACATTGAGATTGATGCGGGCGAGCGGCCGGTTGCGCGCCACGGGCGCTTCTCCTATTGAGCGGGGTCTCGCGACCGTCATGGGTGAGCCGTGTCCTCTCGTCAAGCGCTGATGCCAGCCGTTCTCCGCCTCTATTCGAGCCGTCCGATGCGCGAATGGCGCAGCCTGCTCACCGCCCCCATGCTGCCCTTCTGGCCGAAGGCGGATGCCAGGGACGTCACGATGGCTGATCTCGGCGCAAGCCTTCCTGAAGGCTGGAACCATCGCCGTTTCACGGGCGATCTCGCGCTGGAAAATGGAGGCGGGCGCGTGTTTTCCGGGGGCAGGCGTTTCGCGGATGCGGATGCGCGACAGGCCGGAGAGCCGCGCGGACCGGCCGATCTGTCGCCCCTGCTGCCCGGCGGTCGTTACATCCCCCGCGAGCCGGCGCTGGTCCTCCATGCCGGGGCGGAAGCGAGCCTCGCGCGGTTTTGCGATACCCTCCTGCCGCGCTTCTTTTCGCTCGACCGCTTCGGCCTGCCGCCGGCGACCTTGCTGATGACAAGCCTGCGTATGGGCCGCACGCGCCCCTTTCAGGATGCGATTTCCGACGGGTTGTTCCGCCCCAGGCCGGTGGAGCTCTTCCGGCCGGCGACGGCCATCCGCGTGCAGCAGCTCGATGATATCGTGATCCCGCTCGATTCACCGGACGCGCTCGGCCCGATGCAGACCAAGGTCGCTTCGCTTTACGGCCCCTTCGGAGGCGGTGGCGGGCCAGTGCTGGTGCTGGAGCAGAGCGCCAGGCGTCTCCCCGCCGCGAAAGCTGCGTTCACGCGTGCGGCGACGGGCCTCCGCCTTGACGCGGTGCAGGTGCTCGACCCCGCCATGCTGCCCTTCAGCCGCCTCGTGAAGGCGGTCGCAGAGGCTTCCATGCTGATTGCGCCGCGCGCCACCGGCGAAGCGGCGATTGCCACGCTTGTTCCATCGCCGGAGCGCAGAACGCTGCTCCTCGACCTCCAAGAGGGGTAGCGATGGCGGCTGATTTCTGCTTTGAAGCCCGGATGTTTCAAGGGGGCCCCCGTGCCGGATATCCGCATTCGCAACGCGTCATTCTCGGTGGTTGATGGGCCGCAGACCCCGTTCTGGGGGCGTCTCTCCGCCGGCCAATGGGAGCCCGGCACCTTCGCGGCGATTGAAACGCAGATCACGCCCGAGACGACCGTGCTGGATGTCGGCGCGTGGATCGGGCCCGTCACGCTGTTTGCGGCGTCACAGGCGAAACAGGTGATCTCCTTCGAGCCGGACCCTGTGGCCGCGAAGGAATTGCGCGCGAATATCGCGCTCAATCCGGCGCTGGCACCGAAGATCACAGTGATGGAACGCGCGGTCTGGCCCGAGAACGGCACGGTGCAGCTTGGCGCGAAGACCGCTCAGGGCGATTCCATGTCGAGCGTGCACCACAGGGGTTCTGCTGTGAGCTGGTCGGTCGAGACCGTCACGCCGGCGGACATCGCTGCCCTGTTGCCCAAGGAAGGGCCGGTTTTCATCAAGATCGACACGGAAGGCGCGGAATACGCCATTGTTCCGGTGCTGGCACCCTTGCTCGCGCGGAAGGATGTGGCCGCGCTTGTCTCGTTCCATCCGCGCTTCGCCGCCGGAAATCACCCGCGCTTCCACAAGACCTTTCCGATGACGAAGCGCGTTTTTGATGTGTTCTCCGGCTTCAGAGTGCATCGCGTCCACCATGCGAGCCTCTCCCGCGCCCCCGTGATCGAGACTTTGAACCGCTTCGGCCTCGCCTGGTTCGAGGCGAAGACGAGCTACCTGTTCACACGCTGAGCGCACCGGGGAAATCCGAGCATGTTCCTCCGCATCCTGCCGCTGCTATGCGACCCCGAGACGGGCGATCCGCTGACGATCAAGATCGCTGAGCAGGATGGCGAGGATGTTGTCGAGGGAGCGCTGGTTTCCCCGTCCGGCCGTAGCTATCCGATCCGCAATCGCATCCCGCGCTTCGTCGAGCCGGAGATCTTTGAGAGCGTGAAATCGTTCGGCAATCAGTGGAACCACTTTAACTTTCTGGATTTCAAGCAGAATTGGCTCGATCATACCGTGGCCAACACCTTCGGCGGCACCGAAGCTTTCCGCGACAAGGTAATCGTTGATTGCGGAGGCGGTTCGGGCGCGCAATCCCTTTGGATGCTGGAGGCCGGCGCGCGCGAGGTCATCATGCTGGAATTGTCACATAGCGTGGATGACGTTGTGGCACGCAACACAACGATCGGCGACTGGCCGAATTTCACGGTGATCCAGTGCTCGATCGATCACCCGCCGATCCGTTCGAATGCGATCGACGGGATCGTGATCTGCCACAACGTGATCCAGCATACGGAATCGGTCGAGCGCACCGCGCGCGCCCTGTTCGGCATCGTGGCGCCGGGGGGCGAGTTCGTTTTCAACTGCTATCGCGCAGGCAAACCGGGCTTCTTCACTTTCATCAAGAACCACGTGACCTACGGCCCGCTTCGTCGGGCCTTCCAGAATGCGTCATTCGAGACAATTCTCGCCTATTCCCGCTTGATGGGCGGGGTGCGCCTTGTTCCAGGCCTCGGAAAGCTCGCGAACAAGCTGCGGCTATCACTGACAGGCAAGGTGCCGCGCCAGCTCGGCGAAAGCTGGCTCGACCACCAGCGGCAGATCTATCGCCAGACCGTTCTGAACACCTTCGACATGTTCGGTTCGCATTCATACCAGCACCAGATTCCGGATGCCGAGTTGCGCGCGATGGTTCTCGACATGCAGCCGGACCCTGCACGCATCGGCAATCTCGACGCCTATTTCATCCGTCCCCAGCCGGCAGGGATCGCCTTGCGCGTGCAGAAAGGCTGAAATCAGACAGGCTTCCGAAACAGGAAGCAGCCGCAGCCATAGCGCTGATTCGCCACGCGCGCCGGTGATCGAGACTTTGAACCGCTTCGGCCTCGCCTGGTTCGAGGCGAAGACGAGCTACCTTTTCACCAGAGGCTGATCGACGAAGGACCAGGCGAGCTCGGGCGATGGCGGCACGGGCAACGCGCCCTCCTTCCCCAGCGCGCGCAAGATGGCGCGGCGCAGGCTGCCGAGCGTCATCTGGTGCAGGAGCCGGCGGCGGATGACGCGCTTCACGTCGTCCTCGATACCGGTTTCGAGCATCGCCTGCCGCAGCGCGCGAGAGAAGCTGCGAGACTGCCCGAAATTGAAGCCGAAATCCTGCGGGTAGCGCTTCGCCAGCGGTCTTGTCCGGTAAGAACCCGTTCTCTTCCGGAACAGGACGCGGTCTGTCGCCGCGATGCGGAACCGCGAGAGGAACGCCACGAGCACCACAAGATCCTGCCCCTGGCAATCGGGAAAGGTGCCGCCCAGCAAGTCAAGCGCATGCAGCAGGTGTTGACGCCGGAAGAGACCATAGATCAGGTTGGCCTTGCCGCCGAGTTCCGGCTCGGCAAGAAACTGCAGGGTCGCCTCTTTTGTCGAACCCTGGGTCGAGAAGCGCGAGAAGCCGAGTTGCCAGTCGATCGTCTGGTTCGAGAGGTTCAACAACTCGACCGACGAGGCCGCCAGCGACAGGCCGGGATCGCGTTCGAGCATGCCAAGGAGGATTTCGACAGCCTCGGGGTGGCGCATGTCATCATCCGCCGCCCACATGAAGTATTCGGTTCTGGCGGCATGCAGGACCGAGAGGAAATAGCGGACCACACCGATCTGCTCGGGGTGCCGGCGATACTCGATCGCCAGCCCCCGGGCAGAGAACTCGGCCACCAGTTCCGCGATCATCGTGGAATCGGAAGGGTTCTCGTGCAGGATGATGCGGAAATCGCGGCAGGTCTGCGCCGCGAGATGCTCCAGTGCATTGCGCAGTTCGGCGGGGCGGCCATAGCAGGGCATCCCGATGGAAATCCGGCTCATCGCCCGCCCCCCATCTGCAGGCGGAAGAGGCCGGCATAGGCCCCTTCCTCCGCCAGAAGCGACATATGGTCGCCCGCCTCGATGACCTTGCCCTCCTCCATCACCACGATGCGATCGGCCCCGACGACGCTCGCCAGCCGATGCGCGACGAGGATTGTCGTGCGACCGCTCGCGAGATCGAAGAGGGTTGAGCGGATCGCTTCCTCGCTTTGCGCATCCAGCGCGGCAGTGGGCTCATCCAGCAGCAGGATCG
>JADCCH010000088.1 GCA_020252865.1 Methylobacterium sp. | reverse complement strand
GCGGCCGGAGAAAGACCCGTCAGTTCGCGCGCCGAACGCCACAGTTGCCCGGCATCCCCGGCAGACCAGCGCACCGCTAGCTCCAGATTGACGCCCTCAACCCAGCCAAGCGCCCGCAGGCCGTCCCGAAAGGCGCCGAGCCGGGCTTGCCCCTCCGGATCATCGGCGGCTAGCGAAAACAACGCGCCGACGAGGCGACGCCGGCCGGCTTGTTGCGCAATTGCTGTTGGCGAAGCGCCCATGGCGGCCAAAAGGCTAATGGCGGCGCGGCGGCTGATCGGTCTCATTCTATCACCTCCTCGGCGCGGGCCAGGATGGGATGGGGCACGGTCAGGCCCAGCGCCCGGGCGGTGCGCAGATTCACCACGAATTCGATGGCGGTTGGCAGCTGCACCGGCAGGTCCCCCGGCTTCTCGCCGCGCAGGATGCGGATGACATAGCCGGCGGCGCGGCGGAACAGGTCGGGCAGATTGGCGCCGTAGCTGAACAAGGCACCGGCATGGGCAAAGCGCGCCTGGTCACCGATCACGGCGATGCCCTCGGCCAGGGCGGTGGCGGTGATGTCCTCGATCATCGAGGAGGTCAGAAAGTCGCGCACCACCACCAGCGCCTGCGCGCCTTCCTGGCGCAGCGCGCGCATGCCAGCCGCCAATGCCACCGGGTCGCGCTGAGTCAGCGGCAGGCGCAGCACCCGCAACCCCTGGGCGCGGGCCGAGGCCTCGCTCAACCGCCCCCAGGCCTCGAAGGTCGGGTCGGCGGCATTGTGCATCACGCCGATGGCTGAGAGGGCCGGAATGGTCTCGCGGAGGAATTCGATGCGCTTGGCCGACATCTCCTCGCCAAAGCTTGCGAAGCCAGTAACCGAGCCGCCCGGCCGGGCAAGGGAGGCGAAAAGGTCCGGGTCGCTCTGTACCGGCGGCAGGCCAATCGCGACGAGCGGGATGGTGGTTGCGCGCCGCACGGCCCGCGCCGCGGCGGGGCCCGGCACAATGAAGACAGCCACCGGCAGCGCGATCATCTCCTGGATGATGGCGGCGCCACGTGCCGCATCGCCATCGGCATGGCGATTGTCGAGCAACCAGCCCACTCCCTCCACCTGGCTCTGGGCGCGCATGCCTTCGCGGAAGGCTTCGACGGTCAGGCGGTCGCCCTCCTCGGAGGCGAAGCCGACGAACCCCACCACGGGCAGGCGGCGCTGGGCCGTGGCCAACGCGGGCAGCAGCAGCAGGGGAAGCGCGCGCCGCGCGATCATTCTATCACCTCCTGCGCCGAGGCCAGTACCAGCGGCGGCACATCCAGGCCGATCTCGCGCGCAGTGCGGAGATTCACCACTGTCTCGAAGCGTTCGGCCTGGAACATCGGAATTTCGCTGGGCGGCTGGCCGCGCAGGATGCGCGCGACGTGGCGGGCGACCTGGCGGCGCAGATCCTCATTCACCGGGCCGTGGCTGATCAGGCAGCCGGCCTCGGCCATGCTGCGCCACTCGCAGATCGTGGCCAGCCCGGCCTCACGCGCCAGGGACGCCAGCGCTGCGGCATGGGTGGAAAAGCCAGGGAAGGAGGCAATGACCAGCGCTTCCACCCGCGCCGCGCGCAGCGCCGCGAAGGCGGGGGCGAAACTCTCCGGCGCGCCGGCGCTGACCGCCACCAGCTCCACCCCCATGCGCCGCGCCGCCTGCTCTATCGCTGGCACGCGTGATGGCACGAAGGTGGAGCCGGCCAGGAAGCCGATGCGCCGCGCATGGGGCAAGGCGAGGCGCAGCATCTCCAGGCGCTTCACGTCCAGTTCCTGGGCCAGCATCACCACGCCGGTGACGCTGCCGCCTGGCCGCGCCAGGCTCACCGCCAGGCCATCGGCCACCGGGTCGGTGCCGGCGAAGCCCATGACGATGGGGATTTGCGCATCAAGCGCGCGGATCGCATGCGCGGCCGGGTTGGAGACCGCGATGATCACATCCGGACGCGCCGCGAGGATCTCGGCCGCGAGCGGCGTGAGGCGCGCGGCATCGCCATTCGACGAGCGCGCGATCAGGCTCAGCGTGCGTCCTTCGATGAAACCCTCGCGCGCCAATTCGGGCAGGCCCCATTGGCGGAACTGGTCAATCGAGATTTGCCCGGAGGACAGCATGCCGAGCCGCGCAACGCGACCCTGCGCCTGGGCGGGGGCGGCGAGCGCCAATGACAGGAGGGCACGGCGTGCGATCATTCTATCACCTCATCTGCGCGGTCGAGGATGGCCGGCGCGATTTCGGCGCCCAGGGCACGGGCGGCGCGTAAATCCACCACCAATTCAAAATGCGTGGGATTCTCTACGGGCAGGTGGTTGACGGGCGTGCCATTGGCTGCCCGCACCACCTGCCGCGCGGCCCGACGAAACCCCTCACTGATGTCAGGCCCGTAGCTCATCAGCGCACCACCGGTGAGGTAGCGCTTGTTCGACATCATCATCGGCATGCCATGCCGCAGCGCGACCTCACCAATTCGGAAGCGGCTGGTGATGGTGGAGACATCGGATACCACGAAGAGTGCTGCGACCCCCTCATGCTTGAGCGCGCCGAAGGCCTCATCCAGCCCCTCCGGCACGGCGATGCCCCTGAAGACCAGCTCGACGCCCAGCGCCGCCTGGGCTCGCGCGGCCTCGTCAATTTGGGTCTGCGACGGGTAGTAGATGTTGTAGATCACCGCGAATTTGCTGGCCTGAGGAAAGGCATCGCGCATCAATTGCACGCGCTTGGCCGAAAGCTCTCCGGCGTGGAAAGATTGACCGGTGACATTGGCCTCGGGCCGGGCGAGGCTCTGGACCAGCCCATCCTGCACGGCGTCGCGCGTTGCGCCGAAGATGATCGGGATGGTCGTGGTCGCGGCGCGGGCCGCCAGGACACCGCCACGGGTGGCGACGACGATGGCATCCACCCGGGCGGTGATGAATTGCTGCATGACGTCCCGCAGGTCGTGGTCGGGCCGCAGTTGGTGGCGATAGTCAATCGTTAGATTCTGCCCGAGGACATAGCCGTTTTCGCGCATCCCGAGTTCGAACCGTTCTTCAAAGATGGATTTGTCCGGCCCGTTCACGATGTAGCCGACCCGCAGCGGCCGGTTTGCCTGCGCTGCCGACGCCGTGGTGAGCAGTGGCGAGGCCAGGAGGGCCTTAAGGAAGGACCGCTTGGGGGTGCTGCGCATCCCGGCTCCTGGTCTGTTCGCTGGCATGCCCAGGTCGTCCTTTCTGCCGGTCCATACTGGTAAATGAATAGGGTGCAACGATTCATCTGACTGCGCCACTGAGCGCGGCAACGCGAGATGCGGCGGAGCCATCGGTCTTTCATGCGCAAAAGCCTCACGCGCGCCGGGATGGCACCGTTTCAATGTCATGTTGGCATCGCCGCCACCTTCCGGATGTGTTAAATAACACATGGCAACGCCTCCACGCCGCGTTAGGCTGGGGACGCAGCAGGAGGCGCAGATGGTCCGGATGGTTGAGCTATCGTTTAGCAAGCAGCCTTGCCGGCATACGAGCCCGCCTGCCGGGTTGCGGCTGAGCGATTTTGGGGGCGCATGAGCATCAGCGGCGTCACACGACAAAGCCTGGCGGCGATTCCTTTCTTCGCCGGCGTTTCACCTGCCGTGGCAGAGCGCTACGGTCCAATGGTGCATTGGCTGACCGCGGCACCTGACCAGTTACTGGTTGATTTCGACGATGCATCGGATGACGTGTTCTTCGTGGTTTCCGGCACTGTGCGCGTGGCGATGCGCACACCAGGGGGCCGGGAGCTCATCCTCGATGACATACCCGCTGGCCGCTTCTTTGGTGAAATGGCGGCCATTGACGGCGCGCCGCGCTCGGCCGCCGTCACGGCATTGCATCGCAGCCGGATCTGTCGCGTCCCGGGCCAGGTGTTCATGGCCTTGCTGGCGGATGCGCCCGAGCTGTCGCGCCGGCTGATGCGCGTACTGGTGCAGCGCCTGCGTGAAGCCAATGGCCGCATGCTGGAGTTGACCACCCTAGATATTCGTCACCGGCTTTATGCTGATCTGCTGCGCGCCGCCGGCCCGCCCATGGCGAATGGCGCGCGGGCCATCTCGCCGCCACCCGTGCAGCAGATCATTGCGAGCCGGATCGGCGCCCGCCGCGAGGCAGTCTCGCGCGAGATTGCTCGGCTGCTGCGGGCTGGCGTGCTGCAGCGGGGGCGTGGTGCGCTGATCATCAGACAACCGGCGATATTGCAGCAGGCCCTTGATGAGATGACGTCAGATTGAAGTGACGCGGCCAATTCAGCCCGGCGGCGGCAGGTGGCAAGAATGGGGGTCGGCAATCCGCCAGAGGCTATCCGCCAAGCACACCCGTGCCGCCGATATCTCCCGCGTCATCGCGCAGATCCCCTGCAATCGCGGGTACGTCTTGGCCGATGCCGCGGGGGCACCGGTCTGAGTCTTTGGCTTCCTCGACGGCGCCGATGCAACGCAGTTCAATACCGCGACATGCTGCGGCGCCATGGCGCGGCGCGGGATACGCTTTGGATTGCGGAACTCACCGACAGCATGGCGGAGCGGAACCGCCGCGCTATCTGGGGGGCGATGAACGCGCCGGGCGAGGACGCCGCCATTAGCCGGGATAGTCTGCCGCTTGCGTC
>JADCCH010000087.1 GCA_020252865.1 Methylobacterium sp. | reverse complement strand
TGTTGCGCGACCTTCGCTTGAAAGAAGGCATGGCGACGCTCTTTATCAGCCATGATCTCGCGGTAATCGCGCGCGTCGCCCGGCACATCCTGGTTCTCTATGGCGGTGCGGCGATGGAAACCGGCGATACGATCGCCCTGCTGCGCCAGCCGCGCCACCCCTATACGCAAGGCCTGCTCGCCGCGCTGCCGCATGGGCGCTTAAAGGGAACGCGTCTCCAGCCCATCCCGGGCTTCGTGCCGCCGGCACGGCTGCTCGCGGAAGGCTGTCCGTTCCACGGCCGCTGCCCGCGCGGCGATTCGCGATGTGCGGCCGAGCAGCCACCGCTCGACGTCGAGCAGACGCGCGCCTGGTGCTTCCATCCCGGGAGGGTGGAATGAACCGCATGCTGGAAGCCCGAAACCTCCACAAATCCTACATCCTGCCGCGGGCCTCATGGCTGGAGCAGCGCGCGCGCATCGCGGCGGTGCGTGATGTCTCGCTCCATGTCCATGCGGGCGAAACCCTGGGAATCGTGGGCGAGAGCGGTTCGGGCAAATCCACGCTCGCGCGTCTGCTGATGGCCTTGGAGCCCCCCGATTCCGGCATGCTGCTGTGGCAGGGCGAGGATGTCACGGCGCTCACGGCAGCCGAATTGCGCGCAAGGCGCCACGGCATCCAGATGGTGTTCCAGGACCCCTATGGCTCGCTCGACCCGCGCATGCGCATTCTCGACACGGTTGCGGAGCCGCTTGATGTCGCCGAAACCGGCCTGACGCGCGAGGATCGACGGGCGCGCGTGGCGGATATCCTCGAGCGGGTGGGCCTCAATGCCGATATGCTGGCTCGCTATCCCCACCAGTTTTCCGGCGGGCAACGGCAGAGGATCGCCATTGCCCGCGCGCTCATCACGCGGCCGCGCATCCTCGTGGCGGATGAGCCGGCCTCCGCGCTCGATGTCTCGATCCAGGCGCAGATCCTGAACCTGTTGAGCGATTTGAAGCTCGAATTCGGGTTGGCCATGGTTTTCATCAGCCATGATCTCGGCATCGTGCGCTATCTCGCGGATCGCATGATGGTGATGCAGCACGGCTTTGTCGTGGAAGAGGGCGAGACCGAGCGCGTCTTCACGGCGCCCGAGCACCCCTATACCCGCGCGCTGATCGCCGCGATGCCCAAGCTCACAACGGAATGAGCGCGGCTGCCCTCTCGGCTGCGATTTGGCCTTTTCGCGCATCCGCGCTATGTGCCCCCCATGCTTTCGCCTGAAGACATTCGCTTTTCCGTCGCGCCGATGATGGATTGGACGGACCGGCACTGCCGGTTTTTTCACCGGCTTCTGAGCCGTCGCGCGCGGCTCTACACGGAAATGGTTACCACCGGTGCCGTGCTCCACGGCGATCGCCAGCGCCTGCTGGGCTTCTCGCCACAGGAGCAACCCGTCGCGTTGCAACTCGGCGGCTCCGACCCCGAGGATTTGGCCCGCGCCGCGCGGATCGGCGAGGAATATGGCTATGTCGAGATCAACCTGAATTGCGGCTGCCCGTCGGACCGTGTGCAGAACGGCCGCTTCGGTGCCTGCCTGATGCGTGAGCCGCAACTCATCGCCGAATGCGTCGCGGCGATGAAGAGCGCGGTTTCCATCCCCGTCACCGTGAAGTGCCGGCTCGGCGTGGATGATCAGGATACGGAGGCGTCGCTCGATGCGCTGGCCGATGCCGTGGTCGCGGCGGGCTGCGACGCGCTGTTCGTTCATGCCCGGAAAGCGTGGCTGCAGGGCCTTTCCCCCAGGGAGAACCGCGACATCCCGCCGCTGGATTATGCGCGCGTGCGGCGTCTCAAGGCGCGGCTTCCCGCGGTGCCCATCGCCATCAATGGCGGCATTGCCAGCATCGCACAGGCGCAGGTGCTTCTTGCCCCCGATGGCGAACTTCCCGGCCTCGATGGCGTGATGCTCGGCCGCGCGGCCTATCACAATCCCGGCCTGCTGCTGGAGGTCGATCCGCGATTGTTCGGCGAGCCAGGACCGGCGGGGGATCTCTTCGAGGCGCTGGAGCGGCTGATGCCCTCTCTCGAAAGCCTCGTGGCGGCCGGGCATTCGCCCCATGCCCTCACGCGGCACCTCCTCGGCCTGTTTCACGGCCAGCCCGGTGCGCGGGGCTTCCGCCGTCACCTCTCCACGGAAGCGGTGAAGGCTGGCGCGGGCGCCGAGGTTCTGCGTGAGGCGCTCGGGCATCTGCGCCGCAGGCCGGGGGCCGCACGGGAGATGGCCGCATGAACGAGGATGCCGTTTTCGCCCGGGTGAGGGAAAGCTTCTCCCGGCAAGGAATGATGGCAGCTTTGGGCGCTGTCCTGGATCACGCAAGCCCCGGCCGGGTTGTGATTGGCCTGCCATTTTCCCCAGCCATCACGCAGCAGCACGGGTTTGGCCATGCCGGGGCGATCGCTTCCATCCTCGACAGCGCCTGCGGCTATGCCGCGCTGACGCTGATGCCCGAGGGCAAGGCCGTGCTGACGAGCGAGTTCAAGATCAACCTGCTCGCACCCGCCGCCGGTGAGCGTTTCGAGGCGGAGGGGCGCATCATCCGCGCCGGCAAGCGCCAACATGTGGCGATGGGCGAGGCTTTCGCCATCCGGAATGGCACGCGCAAATCCATCGCCGTGATGCTCGCGACCCTCGTGGTGGTCGATGGCGAGGGCGGGTTGTCGAACTGAAACAATCAGCTCGAGAAGCCCAGCATCGCCTTGTTCTGGTAGCCGAAGACCAGAATGAGCACGACCACGCCCCAGATGAGCAGGTTGCGCAGGCTCTCGCCCATATTGCCGCGGATTTCCGCGAGGCCCCAGGTCGCCATCATGGTCAGCAGGATTCCAAAGGAAACGAGGCTGGCCATGTCGTCGCCGGAGAGGCTGGGAAGGCCACCGCTGACGGCCAGAACCAGAGCGATGCCCAGGGCAAGCAGGATCAGCAGGGTCGCGCGGGGCGAATTCATGTTTCCTCCTCAAAACGGGCCGCGCGCGGCACTCGCGCCGGCGACAGCCAGAAGCAAAGCGATTTCGGTGAGCTGCTGGGTTGCGCCCAGAAGATCGCCGGTGAAACCACCAATCTTGTGACGCATGAGCCGCACGGCAAGCCCCAATGCAGGGAGAACGGACAGAATCGCCATCCAGATCGCGCCCGGCAGTTCCAGCAGCAGCATGCTGCCGGCAAAGAGCAGGGCACCAATCCCGATCGCGGCGAAGAGGCCGCTCCGGGCCGGCATCAGTGTCGCCGCCGCAATCCCCCCGGTCCGTGCCGGAGGCAGGACAAGCGTCGGGATCAGCGAGAGCGCGCGCGACAGGCCGCCAACCGGTGCAATGGCGATGGCCGCGAAGGGCCCCATCAGGCGGAACAGTTCGGCGAGGATCGCGAAGCGCAACAGCAGGTTCAGCGCGAGGCCTGCCGCACCATAGGCGCCGACGCGGCTGTCGCGCATGATCTCGAGGCGCCGCTCCACCGTCATGCCGCCCCAGAGGCCGTCGCAGGCATCGGCAAAGCCATCCTCGTGGAAACATCCGGTGATGATGACGATGGTGCAGAGGGTGAGGGCGGCGGCGATGCCTGGCGAGAGGCCAAGAATCACTGCGCCAGCCCCCACCAGCGCGCCGATGCCACTGAGGATCATCCCGGCCACGGGCACCGCCGGTGCGATCGCCTTGAAATCCGGCATCCCATGCGGGTTCGCCTCGAAGGGCAGGCGGGGAACCGGCAGGCGGGAATAGAACCGCAGCGCCTGCGCCAGCCGGATCGGCGGCTTCGCAAGAAGAGGAATTCCGGTCCTGGCCGGGGGCTGCTCATTCATCCGATATGCCTTTCGGCTCGCCCCTTGCCCGGACTGTGCCGAGAATCGCCGTCTTGCCGCAAGACTCACGGGCATGGTAGCGACCCCGAGTTCCCTCCGCCAGTTCAGGAAATCGTCCCGTGCCTCCCACCGGCCTGCCCTTCGACGACATCCGCGCCCTGCTGCGGGCGCTTCCCGGCCCGGACGAAACCTCCCGCAGGGAGGTGCTGGCCCGCGAGGCGCAGCTCATCAAGCCGACGGGCGCACTCGGGCGGTTGGAAGAAATCGTCGCGCATCTCGCGGCCTGGCAGCACCGGGCGCCGCCGCGCATCAACCGGCCGCTGGTGGCGATTTTTGCCGGCGCGCATGGCGTGGCGAGGAAGGGCGTCTCGGCCTATCCGTCCGAGGTGAACAAGGCGATGCTTGCGAGCTTCTCGAACGGGCAGGCCGCCATCAACCAGATCTGCAAGGCGCATGATCTGGGCCTGAAGGTCTTCGATCTCGCGATCGAGTTGCCCACGGCGGATTTCACGGAAGGACCGGCGCTCGAGGAGGCGGCCTGCGCCGCCACCATCGCCTTCGGCATGGAAGCCATCGCCAACGGCACGGATCTCCTCTGCGTGGGCGAGATGGGCATCGGCAACACCACGGCCGCCGCGGCGATCCATGCCGCTCTTCATGGCGGGCCGGTCGCAACCTGGGTGGGGCGTGGCACGGGGGTCGATGACGCCGGCCATGCCCGCAAGGTGACGGCGGTCGAGGCCGGGCTCGCGCTTCACCGGGGCGCCCTGAAGGACCCTCTGGAGGTCCTGCGCCGGCTCGGCGGTCGAGAGATCGCGGCCATTGCCGGGGCGATCCTTGCCGCTCGCATCGAGCGCGTGCCGGTCATTCTCGACGGGTATGTCGCGACCTCGGCCGCTGCAGTGTTGCACGCGCTGGAGCCCTCGAGCATCGCGCATTGCCTTGCGGGCCATGTCGCGGCCGAAGGCGCGCATGCTGAAGTTCTGAAGCGGCTTGGACTTGTGCCCATCCTCGATCTCGGCCTGCGGCTGGGGGAAGGGAGCGGAGCGGCCCTGGCCTGCGCGATCGCGAAGACGGCCATTGCATGCCATACCGGCATGGCGACCTTTGCCGATGCCGGAGTGCCGGAAAAGGTATAGAGCATTTTCAAGCGAAGCATGTCCCCGCGAAGGCGGGGATGGGCGCCGGTTCGCGTGAAGAAAATGCGATCAAGGAAAGAGACAAGCATTTTCAAGCGAAGCATGTCCCTCGCGAAGGCGGGGATGGGCACCGGTTCGCGTGAAGAAAATGCGATCAGGATAAAGCGAGAGAGCATCCGATCTCATTCGGTCAGATCGGAAAAGGTTCAAGCCGCGCGGATCGCGCCCGGCAGGTGCTGTTGCAAGCTGGCGGCCGCCGGCCTGGGGCTGTCGGGATCGATGGCGGCCATCGCGGTCATCACGCGGGTTGCGGGGAACATGGCGATCACCTCCGTGCCCTCGCGCAGCTTGGAGGTGAGGCGGAACGCGCCGCCATGCAGTTCCACGAGGCTTTTCACGATCGACAGGCCGAGGCCTGAGCCGGGATCGGCATTCTTCAGCGCCTGCGAGCCGCGCCCGAAGGTCGAGAGCACGGTCTCGATCTCCTCCTCGGGAATGCCCATGCCGTTGTCGCGCACCGAGAAGTATTGGCCACCTGAGGCCGTCCAGCCCGCCTTCACGATGATTTCGGCGCCTTGCGGTGTGAACTTGATGGCGTTCGAGAGCAGGTTCAGCGCCACCTGACGGATGGCGCGCTCATCCGCCCAGAGGCGCGGCATGTTCTCCGTGTAGGCGGTGCGGATCATCAACCCACGGCCTTTGGCGCGCAGATCGAGCATATGCACGCAGGCAGCGACCGTGGAAACGAGGTCGATCGCTTCCTCCTGCAGTTCATGCTTGCCGGCTTCGATGCGCGAGAGGTCCA
>JADCCH010000086.1 GCA_020252865.1 Methylobacterium sp. | reverse complement strand
GATGAGGTTTCTGAGCGAAACGTCATTCACGAGCGTCACCAGGCGGATGGCCGCGAGGCCCTGCTCGCGGGTCGCGCCCAAAGGCACATCGCCCGTGATGACTGCGATTTCCGCCTCGCAATCCACGCCATATTCCAGCGAGGCGACGCGAACGGGGTCACGCGGGCCGATATTGGCGTCGGATGTGCCCTGATACATCAGCGGGTCGGTCCAGAAACTGTCCGGAAGCTCGGCCCCGCGCGCCTTCCGCACGAGCTCGACATGGTTCACGTAAGCCGAGCCATCCACCCATTGATAGGCACGGGGAAGCGGGCTTGCGCAATCATGCTCATGGAAGCGGAAGGCGGGGACAGAGCCATGCGCCAGCCCTTCCGCGAGATCGGTCAGCGCGCCGCAGAACAATTCCCAGCGATCGAGCGCGGCCTGCAGGGTCGGCGCGATGTGGGTCGCGTCCGTCGCGCGGGTGAGATCGTTCGAGACGACGACCAGGCGACCGTCGCGGCCGGATTTCAACGAGGCGAGTTTCATGCGGTAATCCTTCCCTGGCGCAGCAACGAGGCGGCTGCGCTGGCGCGATCATGGCCCCGCGCAAGGCAGGCGAAAAGGGCGAGGGCAGTTTTTCCCATGCAAAGGAACCTTCAAAAACGATCACGGCAACCGGAAGCACGTGACGCGGCGAAAGCGCTGTGCAATTCTGGCTTCGAACCCCAAGGCGGATTGAACGACAAACAAGTTTCGTCCGCAACTACTTTTATCTGATGCAGGAGACAACCATGCGGCGCAGGGACATGCTGCTTTCGGGCCTTGCCGGGGGCGCGATGGCGACAAGCCTCGCAAAACCGGCCATCGCGCAGGCGATGCCAGAAGTGAAATGGCGCTTGACCTCGAGCTTTCCCAGGCAGCTCGACACGATTTTCGGCACCGCCCAGCAACTGGCCAAGCTCGTGGGCGAAGCGACGGACGGCAGGTTCCAGATCCAGGCCTTCTCGGCGGGCGAGATCGTGCCGGGCCTGCAGGCGCTGGATGCAGTGACCTCCGGCGCGATCGAGTGCTGCCACACGCCAACCTATTTCTACGTGGGCAAGGACCCGACCCTCGGCCTCGGCACCGGGCTGCCCTTCGGCCCCAATGCCCGCCAGCAGCATAGCTGGTGGCATTTCGGCGGCGGCGAGAAGATCGTCAACGAGGCGCTCGCGAAGTTCAACGCCATCTCCTTCCCCGCCGGCAATTCCGGCACACAGATGGGCGGCTGGTTCCGCAAGGAAATCACCTCGCTGGAGGATCTCAAGGGACTGAAGTTCCGCATCGGCGGCACCGGCGGGGCCGTGCTGGCGCGCATCGGCGTGGTGCCACAGCAGATCGCGCCGGGCGACATCTATCCCGCCCTCGAGAAAGGCACTCTGGATGCCGTGGAGTTCGTCGGCCCCCATGACGACGAGAAGCTGGGCTTCAACAAGGTCGCGAAATTCTACTACTATCCCGGTTTCTGGGAGGGCGGCGCCATGCTGCACCTCTGCGTGAACCTGGAACAGTGGAACCGGCTGCCGAAACATTATCAGGCCGTGCTCATGCAGGCCTGTGAAAGCGCCAACAACTGGATGCTCGCGAAATACGATTCGGTGAATGCGCCGGCGCTGAAGCGTCTCGTCTCGCGCGGGACGGAACTTCGCGCCTTTCCGCTTCCGGTGGTGGATGCCGCATTTGACGCGGCCAAGGTTGTCTATGCCGAATATGCGGCGCAGAATCCACTCTTTGCGAAGGGCCTCGAGAGCGTCAATGCCTATCTCGGCGAGGTGATGCCCTGGTGGAAGATCGGTGAATACTCTTACGACACCATCAACATACGCCAACGGGAGCGCGGCTGAGCCGCGCTCGGAATCTCGATATCGATCAAGCCGCGGGCAGGAAAGCCCATGCGCTGCCCGAACATTCGGCACTTGGATCAAGTTTGATGCGGGGTGGCCGGGATTCGACCATAATCCTTTTTCTTACAAAGGGTTAATACGTTTTGCGTTGTGTCGCGCGCGAAACGGTGCCAAAAGGATACCCGCTGCGGCGTCTTGAAGCCCTGCCCCGGCGATGAAGGCTCGCACGATGGACTCCCTCTTGGAAAAGCGCAATCCGGCGATGACGGAGAGCGACGTGCTGGAACTGGAAGGTTTCCTGCCCTACCGGTTGAACGTGCTGGCGACGCTCGTCAGTCATAGCCTCGCGCGCGTCTATGGCGAGCGGTTCGGCATCTCGATTCCCGAATGGCGAATCCTCGCGACCCTCGGCCAGTTCAGCGAGATGACTGCCCGTGAGATCGGCCAACATTCGCGCATGCACAAGACCACGGTCAGCCGTGCCGTCTCGACGCTCGAGAAGCGCCAACTCCTTGCACGCAGGCCGAACGATCAGGACATGCGCGAGGCTTTTCTCGCGATGACGCCGAGCGGCCAGGCGATCTATGCCGAGATCGTGCCTTTGGCACGCAGCTTCGCCCGCGATCTCACCCAGAATATCCGGCCGGAGGATCTCGCGGTGCTCGATCGGGTTCTGGCACAGCTCATGGGACGGCTGAACCCCAGCGGCATGGACCACGAAGACGAGGCCTGAGGCCGGATTCCCGCCCAATCGCCGGTCTTTTCCGACTTTATCTGGTTTTGGCATGCAGAATCACGACGGCCTGCCTTGCTCGGTTCACAATCAGGCCGTAACGAAATCCTCTGAACTGGAATCGTATGGCAAAAGCCGATCTCGAAGGCTGCGGGCTCGATGCGCAAAAGCATTTTCCTTTTCCGGAGCATGGGTCTCGTGCTTTCGGGCTTGTTCGCGGCAGCCCTTGCCGGCGCGGCGCATGCTCAGCCAGCGATGTGCAGCACGATCCGGGCGGAGATCGCCAATCTCGGGCGGGACACGATCGGGGGCAATCCACGAGAAGCAGCACGCCTGCGCACCGAGATCGGGAATATCCGCAATGCGATCCGCGTGAACAATTGTGACGACCGCGGCTTCTTCGGTTTCGGTGGCCCGCCGCCGGTCTGCGCGCCCCTGCGCGCGCAGGCTCAGCAGATGGAAGCACAATTGCGGCAAGCGGAGCCGATGGATGTGAATGCGCCGCGCCGGGCGCAGCTTCTCGCCGCCTATCAGCGCTATGGCTGCGACAATGCACAGCCCCAACAGCGCGGCGTGATCTATGCCCAGCCGCAAACCGGCATTTTCGAGCGTCTCTTCGGCTCCAATGCGACCGTTGATCAGCGTCGCGAGGGCTTCTCCGAAATCGATGCCGCGCTTGAGAACGAGCTGACGGAAAAGGCCCGCCTCGGCGGCCGTACGCCCATTTGCGTGCGCACATGCGATGGCTTCTTCTTCCCTGTGAACTTCGAAGGTCTGACGGCCCGTGACGATCATGGCCGGGTCTGTCAAGCGCTCTGCCCCGCTGCCGAGACCGTGGTGATGTATATGCGCCTCGGGGCCGAGATCGAAACCGCCGCGACGCGGGAAGGGCAGGCCTACACGGCGTTCCCCTTCGCGCTCAAGTTTCGCGAGAGCCGTGACAATGCCTGCGTCTGCCGGCCGCCGGGCTACACCGTCGCGCAACTCG
>JADCCH010000085.1 GCA_020252865.1 Methylobacterium sp. | reverse complement strand
CAGCGTCAGCGCCGGCAGGAAGGCACCTAGCGCGCCCGCGCCATCGGTGGTGAACTGGAGCGCGCCGGCCGAAACCGCTTCCATCATGTCCTTGCCGGAGCCGAGCTGGCCGCCCGGAAAGACCTGGATATCGATGCGGCCATTCGTCCTGGCCTTCACATCGGCCGAGATGCGCTGGACCATCTGCACCTGCGGATGCGTGGCCGCGAGCAATTCGCCCCAACGGATGACGGTGGCCTGCGCGCGCAAAACCGCCGGCATGGCCAGCCCGCCCGCGAGCCCCGCCGCTCCGGCGAGGATGTGACGACGATGGAATCCTGTGGTCATGGTCTCCTCCCTCATGTTCGGCGCCATCCCGTTTTCGGGCTTCCTGGCGCTGGCCGGACTGGCCCCCTTTTCAACCCATATCGATGGCTCGGGCGCGCGAGGCGTTGATATGCGCGGTCATGGCCGCCACGGCCCCTTCCGCATCCCGCCTTTCGATGGCCTCGATGACCTTGAGGTGGTCCCGCATCACGGGGATCACCAGTTCGGCATAGAGCTTGGTCTCGTTCTGGCGGATCAGCTTGATCTTGATCCAGTTGACCCGGAACGCCTTGGAAACAATGTCGTTCTCGAGATGATCGATGATCGCCTCATGCAGGTTGCGATCCGTGGCTTCCGCATCCGCGATCAGGCTCTCGCGCTCGCCCGCCTCCGCGCGCCGGATGATCCCTTCATGCGCGGCGCGCAATCGTGCAATGGCCCCGTCGCTGCGGTTCACGGCAAAGAGCGCCGTGGCCTGGCTCTCCAGAAACAGACGGAACTGGTAGGCATTGCGGATGAGGTTCAGATCCACATGCGCGATCTGCATCCCGCGCTGGGGCACGGTGGTGACCAGTCCCTCGGCCTCGAGCCGGGGTATCAGCTCGCGAATGGCGCCGAGCGTCATGCCGGTCATCTCGACCAGCTCGCGCTGCGAGACGAACTGCCCCGGCTTGATATCGCGCGCGAGCAGGCGCTCGGTGAAGCTGTCATAGGCCTTGTCCCGCAGCTTCACCGGGTTCAGCGCCATGTCAGGCCGCCTTTTCCGTGCCGTTGGCGCGAATGGAAGCGAGCACCCCGGCGAGCTTGCGCGCCTGCGCCGGCGTCAGGGGATCGAGCGGCGGTCGCATGACACGCCAGCCGGCATAACCCTCGCGCTCGCCGATCATCGCCTTGATCGCGGACATGAAGGAATAGCCGAGGATGGCCTCCACCATGGCGTTGACGCGGGGCTCTTCCTTGCCCTCATGGGCGAGCGGTCGCAGCAGATCGGGCGCGATGTTGGCGAGGCCGCAAATGCTGCCCGCCCCGCCCTTTCGCACGGCGCGCGCCAGCTGGCGCTCGTCGCCCACCAGAACCTGCATGCCTTTCAGCGCCTTCAGACGCTGCTCGGTCTCCGCCCAGTCGCCGTTCGAATCCTTGATGCCGATGATCGCTCCCGGAAAGGCTTCCGCCAGCCGCAAGGTGAGTTCGATGGAGAGCCCGTTCCGGGTCATGCCGGGGATGTGGTAGAGCACGACGTCGCGCAGATCGCCGCCCAGCCTCTCGAAAACAGCCGAAAAGAAGCGGAAAAGCCCGTCATCGCTGGCATGGGCAAAATAGAAGGGCGGCGCGAGAAGCAGGCCCCGGCAGCCCATCTCGTAGCCCGCACGGGCCTGCGCCACCGTATCCTCGATGGTCGCGGCGGAGACGCCCGCGAGCACCTTCGTGCCTGTCTCGATGCCCGAGGCGGCGACCGCCCCCAGCGCCTGGTAGCGCTCGGCCACGCTGAGGGAAGCGCCCTCGCCCGTCGTCCCGAAGAGGGTGAAGCCATCGCAGCCATTCTCGAGAACCCAGCGGCCCTGCCTCACCAGGCGCGGAAGATCGACACGGCCATCCCTGGCGAAGGGCGTGGAGAGCGCGCAGTTGAGCCCGATCCTGCCAGCCTTGCCCGATTTCGCCATGCGATGTCTCCTCTTGCCCGCAGGGGAAGATTTCCTTGATCGGATCACCCTGTCAAGAGTAACATGTCAGTGCATCGCGGCATGCTCGGCCGGCGTCGTCCGGGCTCTTGCGCCCGCCTGCGCTTGATCACGCCCAACGGCCAGTTGGCGCAGGCGCGCCCGGTCGCGATCTGAGGATATCACCTCCGAGCGATCGCCGGGGCTGACTTTTCCTGCCCGGTGGAGGATGCTGCCCCGAACGGAGCGCCCACCCCGAATCCTCGCCCGATCGCCCTTGCGATCGCGCCATCCCGGAGACCGAGAATGAACCAGATCCTGCGCATGGAAGCCGCCAAGGGTATTTTCATCAACAATCGCTGGCAGCTTTCGAAATCGGGCAAGTCGATCCCGATGATCGCGCCTGCCGATGGCCAGCCCTTCGCGGCCATCGCCGCGGGCAATGCCGAGGATGTAAACCTCGCCGTGGCGGCGGCACGCGCGGCTCTGGAAACCGGTGCCTGGGGCCGCCTCAGCGCCACCGAGCGCGGCCGAATGCTGATGCGGCTCTCGCGCCTTATCGACGACCATTTCGAGGAACTGGCGCTGCTCGAAGCGCGCGATACCGGCAAGCCGCTGAAACAGGCCCGCGCCGATATCGTCGCGGTCAGCCGCTATTTCGAGTATTACGGCGGCGCCGCCGACAAGGTGCATGGGGATACGATCCCCTTCCTCGAGGGGTTCCTCGTCAACACGCTCTATGAGCCTTTGGGCGTCACCGCCCATATCATTCCGTGGAACTATCCGGGCCAGATGTTCGGGCGCACCGTGGCCCCCGCGCTCGCCATGGGCAACGCCACCGTCGTCAAGCCGGCGGAGGAGGCCTGCATGGTGCCGCTGCGCCTCGCCGAACTCGCGGCCGAGGCGGGTTTTCCCGAAGGCGCGATCAATGTCGTGCCGGGCCTCGGCGAGGAAGCAGGTGCAGCGCTCTCCAGCCATCGCGGCATTGATTTCATCTCCTTCACCGGCAGCCCGGAAGTCGGCACGCTGATCCAGATCGCGGCCGCAAAGAACCATATCGGCTGCACGCTCGAACTTGGTGGAAAATCCCCGCAGATCGTG
>JADCCH010000084.1 GCA_020252865.1 Methylobacterium sp. | reverse complement strand
TTCCCATCCATGGTGAGACCGCCGGCTCCGGCAGGGAGCGGGCGATGGGCAAAGGCGGGACAAGGCCCCTGATCGAGAGGGGCAGACGATGAAACGATTCGCATTTGCCGGTCTTGTCGCGCTCCTGCTGACCTCCGATATCGCGCTCGCCCAGGGCGGTGCCACATTGGGGAACCCCAATCCCGCGCAATGGAAGCGGAGCAGCGTGGATTCCAGCCGCGGCACGCTTCTTTCGGCCGTCTCGGGCAAATCCGAGCAGGAACATTACTTTACCTGCCGGCCGCCGGATTGCCCGGTGCGGGCAACCGTGTTCTTCAACGCCCGGATGGATGGCCGGCCATACCAATCTGCTGCGCCGCGTCGCGCCTTTCTCGAAGAGCACGAAGCGACCATGGCCGGCAGCAAATGGTCGGTGGTCGAACCCATGAAGGAAGGGCGGCTCAAGGGCCGCGCCGCCTATTCGGGTTCAAAGAAGGTTGCCGCGATGGGGCTCACGGAATACAGCCATATTCGCATCATCTTCGAGGGTGACACAGTGGTGACGATCGCCGGCAATTCTGTCGATTCGGCGGCAGCCAGACGCGCCCTTGAACTTTTCCTTCCGCTACTCCGCTTCGGTGCGTGGCAATGATCTTTCGTTGACGGAGACCGAGCGATGCGCGCAGCCATCATCACCTTTCCCGGGATCAATCGTCAGGACGATATCGCCCGGGCCTTCACGCTTGCGGGCGGGGAGGCTATCCATGCCTGGCACGCGGATTCGAGCCTGCCCACCGGCACCGATGTTGTGGTGCTGCCGGGCGGTTTCTCCTATGGCGATTACCTGCGCTGCGGGGCGATCGCCGCGCGCGCGCCGATCATGGAGGCCGTGCGGACCCATGCGGCGAAGGGCGGCTATGTTCTTGCGGTGTGCAACGGATTCCAGATCGCCTGCGAGGCAGGACTTCTCCCGGGCGTGCTGATGCGCAATGCCGGGCTGAAATTCGTCTGCCGGATGCAGCATCTGCGGGTCGAGCGGAACGACACGCCCTTCACCGGCCTCTACACGAAGGGGCAGGTGATCGAGGTCTGCATCGCCCATGGCGAAGGCAATTACGTGACCGATGACGAGATGCTCCGGCGCCTCGAGGGCGAAGGCCGCGTGGCCTTCCGCTATTGCGATGCCCTGGGCGATGTCACCCGGCGCAACCCGAATGGCTCGCGCCACGCCATTGCCGGAGTTTATTCTGAAAATCTCCGCGTGCTGGGCATGATGCCGCACCCGGAAAACCTGATCGAAAGCCTCGTCGGGGGCACCGATGGCCTCGGCCTGTTCCAGAGCCTCGTGAAGGCCGCCTGAACCGGGCTCAGCGCGGAAGTCCGAAGCGCTTCTCGATGTAATCGTTCACCAGCACCTTGAAATCGGCGGCGATGGCGGCCCCGCGCAGGGTGACGGCCTTCTGCCCGTCGATGAAGACCGGAGCGGCTGGCGTTTCGCCCGTTCCCGGCAGTGAACTGCCGATATCCGCGTGTTTCGATTCGCCGGGGCCGTTCACGATGCAGCCCATCACCGCGACCTTCAGGCCCTCGACGCCGGGATATTGCGACTTCCATTCCGGCATGGAGGTGGAAATCCAGCTCTGGATGTCGCGGGCGAGTTCCTGGAACACCGTGGATGTGGTGCGGCCGCAGCCGGGGCAGGCGGCCACCAGCGGCACGAAGGTGCGGAAGCCCATGGTCTGCAGCAATTCCTGCGCGGCCTTCACTTCCAGGGTGCGGTCCCCGCCGGGTTCGGGCGTGAGCGAAAAGCGGATCGTGTCGCCAATCCCTTCCTGCAACAGGACACCCAAAGCGGCCGAGGAAGCGACCAGCCCCTTCGAGCCCATGCCGGCTTCCGTGAGGCCGAGATGGATGGCGTATTCGGATCGCGCGGCGAGCATGCGATAGGTGGTGACGAGATCCTGCACGGCGGAAACCTTCGCCGAGAGCACGATCTGGTTGCGCCTCAGGCCGATTTCCTCGGCGCGCTCGGCCGAAAGAAGCGCCGATTGCACCATCGCCTCGCGCATCACGGCGCCGGCATCGAGCGGGCTGCCGTTCCGGGCATTCTCGTCCATCAGGACAGTCAGCAATTCCTGATCGAGCGAACCCCAGTTCGCGCCGATGCGCACGGCCTTGTCGTGGCGGATCGCCATCTCGACGATGGCCGCGAACTGTCGGTCCTTCTTGTCCTTGAAACCGACATTGCCCGGGTTGATGCGGTATTTCGCGAGCGCCTCGGCGCAGGCCGGGTGGCCGGCGAGCAGCTTGTGGCCGATATAGTGGAAATCGCCCACCAGCGGCACGTCGAGGCCCTTCTTCGCGAGGCCATCGCGGATATGCGGGACGGCGGCGGCGGCCTCATCGCGGTCGACCGTGATGCGGACGATCTCCGAACCCGCGCGCGTCAGGGCCACGACCTGCGCGATCGTGCCCGCGATATCGGCGGTATCCGTGTTCGTCATGGATTGCACGACGATGGGAGCGCCACCGCCGACGGTCACGTTTCCCACTTTCACCGGCACGGTCATGTGGCGGTTGCGCGGGCCATGGGGCGGCGCGATCTGCGCGGTCGAGATATTCATGAGGCGAGGGCCTCTCTGGCCGTGCGGCAGGCGCGGCAAATGCCGGCCACTTCGAAGACGATGCGATCGGGCGTAAAGCCATGGCGTGCCGCAAGGCCCTGCAGGACCTGATCGATCTCCTTTGTCAACACTTCTTCCACATGGTTGCATTGCTCGCAGATGAGGAAGGTGATCCGTTCGTCCGCGCGGTGGCTGTGCGGACAGGCAACGAAGGCGTTGAGCATTTCGAGGCGATGGATCAGCCCATGCTGCTGCAGGAAATCCAACGCTCGGTAGATGGTGATCGGCGCGGGGCTGCGGCCGGTTTCGGGCCGCAATTTCTCAATGAGGTCATAGGCACCGAGCGGGTGCCCATGCTCCAGCAGCGCGCGCAGCACATCGCGGCGCTGTTCCGTCAGGCGCGCGCCACGCGCCTTGCAGGCAGTCTCTGCCTCCGCCAGCAGGCGCAGGATGGAGGGGCCATGATCATGCCCGCAGCAGGAGGAAGGACGGTTCAGCAAGCTCATGGGATGATTTATAGGGCTTCCAGGACCAATTGGCGAGATTTTCATGCTCGAAAAGCTTGCCGGAAAACTGGCATGGCGGTCCTGTTCCCGCTAGGGTGCGCTGCACAATGGCGGCAGGGGAGAATCAGGCATGGCGCTGAAGGGCAGGAACGCGGTCATCACGGGGTCCACCAGCGGGATCGGTCTTGGCATTGCGAGGGCTTTGGCGGCCGAGGGCGTCAACGTGATGCTCAATGGCCTCGGCGATGCGGCCGAAATCGAGAGGCTTCGCGCCGGCCTCGCGCGGGAATTCGGCGTGAAGGCGCTCTACCACCCCGCCGACATGCTCGAGCCGGCCGAGATCCGCGACATGGTGGAGAAGGCCGAGGCCGGCTTCGGCTCGGTCGATATCCTCGTCAACAATGCGGGCATCCAGTTCGTCTCGCCGGTCGAGGATTTCCCGGACGAGAAATGGGACCAGATCATCCGCATCAATCTCTCGGCCGCGTTCCATGGCACCAAGGCTGTCATTCCCGGCATGAAGAGACGCGGCTGGGGTCGCATCATCAATATTTCCTCGGCGCACGGCCTCGTCGCCTCGCCTTTCAAGAGCGCCTATGTCGCCGCGAAGCATGGCGTGACAGGCCTGACGAAGACGGTGGCGCTCGAGGTGGCAACCGCGAAGATCACCGTGAACGCCATTGCGCCGGGCTATGTCTGGACCCCGCTCGTGGAGCGGCAGATCCCGGGCACGATGAAGGCCCGCAACATGACCGAGGAGGAGGTGAAGAAGAATGTCCTCCTCGCGGCCCAGCCCACGAAGGAATTCGTGTCGATCGAGCAGGTCGCGAGCCTCGCGGTCTATCTGTGCACGGATGCGGCCTCGGCCATCACGGGCGCGACCCATTCGATCGATGGCGGCTGGACGGCGCAGTAAAGCTCCGCCTTTGGCCGCTCGCCCCATTTCGCTCGCGCTTCCGGGTGGCGGCGCGCAGCCAGCCCGATCAGCATGCGGTTTTGCTAGAGCGGTTGCCGATCTGACTGAATCAGGTCGACCATTCTAAGCTCTTGATTTACAGAATTTTCTTTCGAAGAACCGGTATCCACTTCTTCGAAAAAATGCTCTAGAAAAGGTATCGCTGCCGGTGCATGCACCGCTTCGATGCCGCAAGGGCGTTGGCGGATCCTGATGCCTCCCCAAAGCTTGATATCGAGCGAAGCATGTCCCTCGCGAAGGTGGGGATGGGAACCGTTTCGCGTGAGGAAATGCGACAAAGATGAAGAGAGAGCATCCGATCTCCTTCGGTCGGATCGGGAAACGCGCAAGGAGCTGTTTGCCCGCGGTCGGAAGGCGGGCGAGGCCCGGCTGCGGAAGAACGGCGAGAAGACCGGTCACGAGGCAACACTCGATCTCGCCACACCGGTCAGCCAACCGCCGGCTGAGGGCTGATGCGGGCGGCCCTGCGTCGCGCCCGCCATTCCGAGACATTCGCGACCATCTGCAGCGAAGCCGGCGTGACGATCAGCGTGAGGATCGTCGCGAAGGTCAGCCCGAAGAGCATCGCGGTCGAGAGCTGCACCCACCATTGCGTCGCCGGCGCGCCGAAGGTCACCTCGCGGCTCAGAAACTCGATATTGATGCCAAAGGCGATGGGGGCTACCCCGAGCACGGAGCTCATCGCGGTCATCACCACGGGGCGCGCACGCTCGGCGCAGGTTTTCAGAATGGCATCGGTCGAGGCCATGCCCTCGCGCCGGAACTCGGCATAGGTGTCGATCAGCACGATGTTGTTGTTCACGATCACGCCCGCGAGGCTGATGATCCCGAGCCCGGTCATCACAACGCCGAAGGGCTGCTGCATCACCACGAGGCCGATGAAAACGCCGATGGTCGACAGGATCACCGAAGAGAGAATCAGGCCGACATGGGTAAAGCTGTTGAACTGGGCCAGCAGCACCGCGAAGATCAGGAACATGGCCGCCGTGAAGGCCTTGGTGAGGAAGGCGCCGGCCTTGGCGCGCTCCTCGTCCTCGCCCTTGAGGCGCACGAGGATGCCCTTCTCGGCAAAGCCCATGCCCGCAATCGCTTTCGCGACATCGGCCTGCGCCTGAGCACTCGGCACGCCCTCGCCCAGGTTTGAAGCAATGTTGATCACGCGCGTGGCATTCACGCGGTTCAGCGTGCCGACGGAGCGCGTGGCCTCGCGCGTGACCAGCGTCGAGATCGGCACCGGGCCCACGAGCGTGTTCACGAGCATCTCGTCGAGCACGTCGATGGAGCGCTTCTCCTTGGGGAAACGCAGCAGCACCTCGACCGATTTGTCGGTCGTGGACGGGCGATACTCGGTGAGCTTCACGCCGTTGGTCACGAGCTGGACCGCCGTGCCGACCGTGCCGGCGGCGGCGCCCACTTTTGCGGCCTCGCCCCGGTCGATGCGCAGGGTCCAGTCGATGCCCGGCAGCGGCAGGCCGTTGTCGATATCCTTGA
>JADCCH010000083.1 GCA_020252865.1 Methylobacterium sp. | reverse complement strand
CGATGACCAGATGGAGCCGCCGGCCATCCTCGGTTGTCAGGTGGCCGGTCAGCAGGTTTCCGCGCCGCTGGAAACCTGGCAGCTGCAGGGGCGCGACGGCACCCGTGGCCATCGGCGCGGGGCGTTCCGGCACGATGCGCCGCGCGGAATCGGAGGCTTCCACGAGCAATCCGCTCGAGATGAGCGCGCCCGATCCGGCGAGCATCAGGGCTCCCAGAAGAGTGATGCCGAGCCAGAAGCCGGCACGCCGGCGCATGCGGGGCATGGTGGACGACGAGGGGGAATCGATGGTGGTGGCCTGGGGCATGATCCCCTTTCTATTGCACTGCACCTGAACCGCCGCGCGCTTCCCTGTTCATCGCGCATTCATCGCAGGAAATCGGGTGGAAGCCCCTTGAAAGGCCGAATTCGCCTTCCCACTTCGAGTTTTGTGCAGGCCATGACGGCTGCACAACAATGATGGTCCGGCCGGATGGCGGACCGAAATTCGTGTGTCGCTTCTGAAGGAGGATATGCCATGCGTACGTTTGATCTTGCCCCACTCTATCGTTCCACCGTGGGCTTCGACCGCCTTTTCTCTCTCGTCAACCAGATCGAGAATGGCGAAGCCGGGAATACGAGCTACCCGCCCTACAACATCGAGAAGGTCTCCGAGGACGGCTATCGCATCAGCCTCGCGGTGGCCGGTTTCACCGAAACCGATCTTTCGATCGAGACCAAGGAAAACTGGCTCGTGATCCGCGGCGAGAAGACCGCCGAGCATAACAAGGCCGGGCGTGAATTCCTTTTCCAGGGTATCGCTGCCCGCCAGTTCGAGCGTCGCTTCCGCCTCGCGGATCATGTGACGGTGTCCGGTGCGCGCCTTGAGCATGGCCTGCTTCATGTCGATCTCGCGCGCGAGATTCCCGAGGCGAAGAAGCCCCGGCAGGTTCCGATCCACGCGTCTCGCGAAATGGCTGCCCAACTCGCGGCTTAACAGGATCGAAGCTCCGGCTTCAAGACCAGCCGGACATTCGTGAAACAAAGGAAGGGGCGTCTGCAGCGCCCCTTCCTGCTATCTGTTCGTGGCGAAGCCGTTCAGAGCAGCGGCGCGACCGGAACGGAATTGATGGGGTTCCAATCCGCGCTGGGCGGCCGGGTCGGCGGCAGGGCCGGAGTGGCGGGCGGCTCGGGCAGAGGGCCGGCGACCTTCGGCTGCACGGTCCTCGGTGCCGCATTCTCAACGGCCGTTTCCGGCGCCATGCCCCGCATCCGGCGAGGCGGCGGGGTTGGCAGCGCGGCAAGATCCGAGGTGGAAACGGTGGGTCTGCGGTTCTCGCCCACGACACGGGCATCGGAGCGACTCAGGGCATCGCGCTGGATGATCGTGCCATCATAGGCATCGACGACCAGCCGCACGCGACCCGTGCGCGGGCTCACGCCCTCGATCACATAGAAATCAGCGCGACGCGCGACGACCACAAGGTTGCGGAAGCCGCGATCCTCGAGTTCATCCACGATGATCGAGGGATGCAGGCGGCGGTACCTTTCGATGCGATGGCCCGGCGCAGGTTCGTAGAGCGGCACCGCGAAGCGCTCGCCCCAGGTCTCGACGAAGATCTGGGCCTGCGCGCCGCTCGTGCCGAGCAGGGCGCAGGCCGTGACGGTGGCCGCGCCGAGCAGGCGGGGCAGGGAGAGGCGGGGAGCGGACATCACTCGGTCTCCGGGGTCAGCCATTTCACTTCGACAAGGTAATGAACGAAGCTTAACGGGTCCCGAAAAGAATGCCGCAATTCGGCGAAAACAAGGAATTCTGCCGACTATTCCGCTGCATCGCGCCTCTGGATCATGAAGTTGCGCGAAAGGGCAACGAAACGGTCGACCTCCTCGGCCGTCGTCATGAAGGAGGTGACGAGGCGCGCGACGATCTCTTCCGAAGCAGGCCGCAGGGCGGGGTGCATCGACAGGTCTGACCAGTCATAGAAACGTGCGCCCTGCTCGATCAGGTGATCCATGAGAGCCTGTGGCATCACGGGGAAGACCTCGTTGATCTCGCAGCGCCACCCGAGCCGGATGCCGGGAATGGCCGCAAGACCCTCCGCCATGCGACGGGCCATGCCATTGGCATGGGCCGCGAGTTCGCGCCAATGGCCATCTTCCAGCCAGGCCTCGAATTGCGCACCCATCAATCGCTGCTTCGAGAGGGTCTGCCCCGCCCGCTTCCTTCGAAAGCGGAAATCCTCCGCGAGGCTCCGGTCGAAGAACACCACCGCCTCCGCCATCAGGCAGCCATTCTTGGTGCCGCCGAGCGACAGCACGTCGATGCCGGATTTCCACGTCATCTCGGCCGGCGTGCAGCCGAGGGAGACCAGCGCGTTCGAGAAGCGCGCGCCATCCATATGAACCTTCAGGCCGTGCCGGCGGGCAGCGACCGTCAGCGCCTTCAGTTCATCCGGTGTGTAGACGAGGCCGAATTCCGTCCCCTGTGCGATGGAAAGGCCCTTGAGCGGCGAGCGCCGCACGCCGCCCGGCTCGGCCGCGACATGGGCGTCGAGTGCTTCCGGCGTGACCTTTCCGCCGATGCCGGGCAGGCCGACGAGCTTCGCGCCGCCCATGTAGAATTCCGGCGCCCCGCATTCGTCGTCCATCACATGGCTTTCGACATGCGTCAGAAGTGCGCCCCATGGCGGGCATATGGCGCTGGCGGCCAGCGCGTTGGCGGCCGTTCCCGTGGCCACAAGGAACACCTCGAGAGGGCAATCGAAAAATTGCATAAGAGCCTGCTCGAAACGTTGGCTCCAGGGGTCCGCCCCATAGGAACCGGCGGTTCCGGCATTGGCGCGGACGATCGCATCCAGCACTTTAGGGCTTGCACCCACCACGTTGTCACTCTGGAAAATCATGGATTCGAATGGTCCTTCCCGGCGGCGCATTCGCCGCTGCATGAGATGCTAGGAGGGGGCGGGCCTGCTCGCAAGTCTCTGCAAGGCACAAGGCTGGCCCGAGACACCCGTCTTCCCGAAGCAAGGCTCCAAAAGCAATCTTTGCCGCATCTTCCGCGCCGTTCGTAAAATTTTATTGCTCCAAAAATCGGATCATAGGCAACAAAATCCGAAAAATTCGGTCGCATGGCTCTTGTCTGTGCGCTGCAATTCTGTATAGCTCCACGTCGGAATAGGACAGCGTTGCTGACCTACCAGGCCGACCTTCGACGGTGAACCCGCCCTGCCCGATCTTTCCGGCGGGGTGATTTTTCCGCCGCTGGCCGGCTTTCTTGCGGCAGGCTTCGGGACGAGGCTTGGGCGCAATCGAAAAACAGCATCGGGCAGGGTGATATCCCCGCCCTCAAGGTGAAGAAAGGGCATGGCCATGACCAGGCGCGATGATGAGATGGACGGCGTGAAGCTCGGGCAAGCGGCTCGGCGCGCCGCCAAATCTCGCGCGACGGCCATGCGAGCCACTTCTTCACGCGCGTCGGCAGGCGCGACCGATGTTATTGTCGCGCGTGATCCCGGCCTGCCGCCGGCGGAGGGTCTCTAT
>JADCCH010000082.1 GCA_020252865.1 Methylobacterium sp. | reverse complement strand
TTCCTCGCCGCCCTGCCCGCTCTGGCTGCCGCTCCGGCGCTCGCGCAGAACCCGCATGCGCATCATTCCGGGCAGTTCGAGCGGTTGAACCAGCCGGGGCGGATCGACACGCCCGCGCTCCATTTCCAGCATGCCGTGACCGACAGCCCCGCGCCGAAGGCCGCGCAGCAGGGTTCGTGGCGCCCGCGCGCGCCCCTGCCCATTCCGCGCACGGAAATGGCCTGGGCGGTTGGCTTCAAAAACCGCATGCATCTCTGCGGCGGCTATGCCGAGCAGCGCGTCGACAAGCCCTATCACCACGCCTATGACCCCGCCGCGAACGCTTGGGAGGAGTTGCCCTCGCTGCCGCGCGGCGCGAACCATGTGGGCCTCGCAACCCACGGCGCGGGCGCGGAGGAGCGCATCTTCGCGTTCGGTGGCTTCATCGAGCAGAACCGCACCCCGCATGACGAGGCCTTCGCCTTCGACGGCACCAGGTGGAACAAGCTTCGCCGCCTGCCCGAGGCCTGCGGTGCCATGGCCTGCGTGGCGTTGGGCGGCAATATCCACATCATCGGCGGCGCGATCGGCTCCGAGAATCGCCGCTCGATCGACTGGCACCTCGTCTATGATGTGAAGGCCGATCGCTATGCGCGTCGCCAGCCCATGCCGCTGGGTCGCGATCATTGCGGCATCGTCGCCGTGAACGGGAAGATCCACATCATCGCAGGGCGGGTGGACAGCTTCCACACCAACTCGAACCTGCACCACGCCTATGACCCGCAGACCGATGCATGGGAATTCCTCGCCCCCATTCCCACCGCGCGCTCCGGCCATGGCTCGGTGTGGTTCGCGGGCCGCATCTTCTGCATGGGCGGGGAAGGCACCAACCGCGTCTACGGGCAGGTGGAGAGCTTCGATCCGGCAAAGAACCTCTGGGAGAGCCACGCGCCGATGCTCACGCCCCGCCACGGCATGGGCGCGGTGGTGCTCGGCGAGGAGATCTATGTCGCCGGCGGCGGGCCGCAGATGGGCGGCGGCGTGAAAAGCGCGATCAACGAGGCGTTCCGGCTGGGCTGAAGCATGGGCAAGCGAAGTGGTCACCGGTTCGCGTGAAGCCCATGCGAACACAATAGACCAAGCGGCGGCGGGGCTTCTCCTTTTGCGAAGATGACGCAGGCGGTGCAACCTTCCGCCCCTTCACAAGCCTGACACATCGCCCCTACACTAGAGAGAGCGAGCCAGGGGGCTCGATTCGCGTGGCCGTGCGAACGCGTTGAACCGGGACAACTCGGCGAGCCTGAAAATGGCACGGAGGTTTGTCGCGTGCATGCCCAGCTTCCAGTGAGTTCGATCCGCAGCGTCTCGGCCCTGCCGCCGCTGGAGACCTGCCCCGCGCTTGTTCTGAATGCCGATTACCGGCCCCTCTCCTACTACCCGCTCTCGCTCTGGTGCTGGCAGGATGCGGTGCGCGCGGTGTTCCTCGACCGGGTGAACATCGTCTCGGAATACGAACGGGAGGTGCAAAGCCCCTCCTTCTCCATGCGCCTGCCCTCGGTGGTGTCGCTCAAGAGCTACGTGAAGCCCAGCCGCATCCCCGCCTTCACGCGGTTCAACGTTTTCTTGCGCGATCGGTTCACCTGCCAGTATTGCGGGGCGAAAGAGGACTTGACCTTCGATCACGTCATCCCGCGCTCGAAGGGCGGCATGACCACATGGGAGAATGTCGTCACCGCCTGCTCGCCCTGCAATCTCCGGAAGGGCGACAAGCTGCCAGATCAGGTGGAGATGCTGCCCTTCCAGCGGCCCTTCGCGCCGGATGTGCAGGATCTGCACTCGAACGGCCGGCTCTTCCCGCCGAACTACCTGCACGAGAGCTGGATCGATTATCTCTACTGGGACACAGAGCTCGAGCCGTAATTCACATCCGATTTGCGGTGGCCCTGAGGCCGAGCAGCATCAACGCGAGCGAAATCACCGCGTTCCAGCCCGCGAAGGAGAGGCCCAGGAAGCGCCACGGCGCGCTCGTGCAGGAGACGGCGCGGGCCGTTTCAAGCTGTTTGGCGAAATCCATCACATTCGCCGGGCCGGAGAAGATGCGACCGCCGCAATCCGCCGGGCCGGCCCAGAAACCCCATTCCACGCCCGAGTGATAGACGCCCAACGCCAGCGAGGCCGCGAAGGTCAGCGCCACCAGCGCGGCCAGGGGCCGGCGCAGGCCGGCGCCATCCTCCCGCGCATGCGAGACAAGCCCCAGCACAATGAGCGGAATGCCGAGATAATAAGGCCAGCGTTGCCAAAGGCAGAGCTTGCAGGGGATGTAGCCCAGCACAAGTTCGAAGAACCACGCGGCGCAAATCGCCAGGAAGGCGAGCGACAGCGCCACCGAAAGCGCTCCCTCGCGACGATCATAGCCGATGCGCAACATGCTCCACCTCAGAACAGAAACTTCACGGCCGCGAAGCCGCCGATGATTGCCAGAATTGTCACCAAGCCCACGGCGGTAAGGTTCTTCTCGATGAAGGAACGCAGGGGCCCGCCGAAGCGATTGAGCACCCCGGCCACGATGTAGAAGCGCCCGGCGCGCGTCACAAGGCACAGCAGCGTGAACCAGAGGAGATCATACCCAGCAAGGCCGCTCGCGATGGTCACGATCTTGAAGGGGATGGGGGTTAGCCCTTTGATGAGGATGATCCAGTGGCCATGCTCCTGATAAAGCTGGCGAAAGTTCTCCATCTTGTCGCCATAGCCATAGAGGCGGATCAGCCAGTTCCCGAGCGTATCGTAGAGCAGCGCGCCGATCGCATAGCCCAGAAGCGCGCCGAGCACGGAAGCGATGGTGCAGATCAGCGCATAACTCCAGGCCCGCTCGGGCTTCGCCATGACCATCGGCACGAGCATCACATCGGGCGGCACGGGGAAGAACGAGCTCTCCGTGAACGAGACCGCCGCCAGCGCCTGCGGCGCGCGCCGGGAGGCCGCGAGCGAGAGGGTCCAGTCATAAAGGCGCTTGAACATGGCGCGGGCTTAGCGGCTCGCAGCCGCGAAGTCCATCCAGCGGCGGCCAGAGCCAAGCGGAAGGGTGACGGATTGCGACCTTGTCGCCCGGTCGCCGCGCTTTTGAAGCGGTTGACCCCCGCGCTTCGCCCATGATACCCGAAAAAACAGCGTTGCCCCTGTGGCGGAACTGGTAGACGCGACCGACTCAAAATCGGTTTCCGCAAGGAGTGCTGGTTCGATTCCGGCCAGGGGCACCACCTATTTTTTCCAATGATATCAATGGCTTAGCTGAAATAAACATCCCCGAAGTGTCCGGGGCTTAGCGGTGATGGCCCCGAAAACGCGTTCTCACAGGGCTGAAAAGTCGGGCGTTTAAGCCTCCAAATTCCACGCCATTTCTGGGGCCTAGAATCGGAATATGTCACTTTTTTCGGGCTGAACCTCGTGAGAGCAGGTTCGCACTTCAACAGACTGGTTCGCATGAATGAATGCGGTCCGCCACTTGGCCACGAGATCATGCCTAAATGGGATCGATCTCCGACCGAGCCGACCCCTTGAGGGCCGATTCCAGAATGGCGACCCTTGGTCTGTCCAATCGAGGAAATAGACAATAGGGTCTGCGAACTGAACCTACAAATTTGAAGATCGGCAAGTATGGCAGCGGACATAACGGCCAGTGACAGAGTTATTCAACTGGGCCCAGGGCTCGCTGCGATTCCAGAGCGACTCCTCCTAGCGCATTCGCGCGGGGAAGTGTTGTTCATATGTGGTGCAGGGATTTCCCGGCCCGCTGGGCTTCCGGATTTTCGTCAACTGGTGCTCGACGTCTATGCCAAACTCGATACTTCGACGCACAGCGTCTTGACGGGATTGCCGCCGGGAGCCTGCAACCAATGGCAGGCTAATTGTGCGGGCCTGACCGATCGGCAGACTGCTGAAGTGAAGCGGTTCATCGTCGGCGACTTTGACGTCGTCCTCGGAATGCTCGAGCGTCGACTCGACGATCAAACACTTGGCGATAGCCAGGTTAGGCAGACAGTCGCCACGATCTTGCGTTCAGGGGCAACGAGCCCGGCCGCGATCCACAAAGCGCTCATAGCCCTTGCCGATCGCGGCGGCGCCAAGACGATCGTAACAACAAACTTCGATCTCCTGCTTCAAGTCGCCGCCCAGCGCCTTCGGTCGCCCGTAGAGACCTACTCCCTCGGCTCGATACCAAGGCCATCGCGACATTCGGAGTTCTCGGGCGTGCTCCATATCCATGGCGCGCTTGAAAAGAACCCGGCGAGAACGTCTGAGCTTGTGCTGTCAGATCAGGATTTCGGCGAATTCTATCTACGACGCCGCGTTGTTCCCGATTTCATCTATGATGCTGCACGCCTGTATCATCTGGTGCTGGTTGGCTACAGCGCCAACGATCCGCCTATGCGTTATCTGCTCAATGCGGTCGCAGCGGACGGCAAGCGCTTTGATGACTTGAAAGAGCGCTTCACCTTTTTCGGCACGAACTCGCCGGACGCGGTCGCACTAGCGGACTGGAATGGGCGCGGCATCACGCCGATCCACTACGATTCAAAGAATGGCCATGACGCGCTAAGGGCAACTCTCGAACGATGGGCGGCTTTGTCCGCGATCAATGGGAGGAAAGAAATTGTCGATGCCGAACTGCGAAGAATTGCAAAGGCTTCGCGGTCTACGGCCAAGGAGTCTGACCGCGACCTCTTCGACCATTTCTTCCGTAGAAGCAACGCGAGTGAACGCGTGCGTCTGTCAGCGCTGGTTTCGGACGCGAAGGCCGAGATCGAATGGCTTGATGCGATCGTCAAGATTTGGGCTGAAGCCGACCGGGGGCGGAAGCCATGATCCGACCCTGGGCTTATCTTGACCCGAAAGACCGCGAGACGTTCCGAACGGTCATCGTCTTTTTGAACAAGCGCCTTGCTGAGCAAGGAACGATCGATTGGGCGCTAAAGCTCAAGCGCGGGCAGCGTATCGAGCGCATCGCGGTTGAGGACTTACTGACCGGCCCAGGTGCGCGCGATCTTGCGGAACCTTGGGCCTCGGCGTGGAGGCTGATCGAAGAAAGTTGGTCGGC
>JADCCH010000081.1 GCA_020252865.1 Methylobacterium sp. | reverse complement strand
TAGGCCACCGAGGGGGTCGCGGTGATGATGCGCAGCTTCGAGGTCTGGGCGAAGAGGCTGCCCTGCCAGACGTTCTCGGCCTTGGTCGAACTGCCGTAGGTCGTGTTCAGCGAAACACCGAAAAAAAGCTGTTCGCTGTAGGGAAAAACGATGTAGCTGGCGGGCACGAGATAATCGAGACCCACGTCCCCCGAGCGCCCCGAGAACAGGGCGTTGTAGCCCGCGTTGTTCGACGTCGTCGTGATCCTGGTCGTGGGGATGCCGAACGTATAGTTCGAATCCATCGTGAAACGCCGGAATCCCGTCATCGTCGCAGGGTTCATGAACATCGTCGCGGCGGAAGTCGAGCCCGGGGCCGCAGCCCCCGCGAAGGCCATGCCATTGAACACCGTGCTCTGCGATGTGTTGATGAAACCACCCGCCATCGCCTGCATCGACATCACCGATATCGATGCTGCCAGTGCCAGCCGGAGAATGTCTTTCATGAAAAATACCCCCCGCGCTGGCCTTGTGCGGCTTGCAAGGCGCTGATTCGCGCTCATCCGCTTCTCGATCACCTTTCCATTTTGCAAAGCCTGGAAGCGGAAGCAACGCCCCCTCTTTTGCCGCATTCGATATCGCCCCTGCGCATTTTCAGGTCGATTTCGAAGAAAAGCGCCCTTTCTGGACTAGTCTGACAACCAGGTTGTATGAATTCTTTCCTTCATGGCTAAACTTTCAGTGTCATTTGCCTTGGCGACCGGCGCCAAGGACATGCCGATGGGCTGGGCGGAATGGGTGTTTTCAGGGCAGTGTTGCAAGTTCACCACGTTTTGACCGTCACAGCGTGCATTCGGGTGCGGAAACGATCGAGAGTCTTCTTGAATCGCTCGGGGGGAAGTGCTCCTATGCCCGTCGCTTTTGAAGCCTGGGGGGCAGGATGAAGCTCGTTCGCTTTGGCCGGGCAGGCCGTGAAAAACCGGGTCTCGTCGACTCTGATGGCAAGATCCGCGACATTTCCGAGCATGTGCCCGAGCTTTCCGGCTCGGCCTTGTCGCGCAAGGCGTTGGCGAAGCTGCGCCGGCTGAAGCCCGAGAAGCTTCCGCTGGTGCGAGGGCGCCCGCGCATTGGGTCCTGTGTCGGGCGGGTTGGCAACTTCATTGCCGTCGGCCTCAACTATGCCGACCACGCTGCCGAGACCGGTGCCGCGATTCCCAAGGAGCCGATTCTCTTCAACAAGGCACCCTCCTGTATCGTGGGGGCCAATGACGACGTGATGCTGCCGAAAGGCTCGGTGAAGACCGATTGGGAGGTCGAACTCGCCATCGTCATCGGCGAGAGTGCTTCTTATGTGCCGGAATCCGAAGCGATGGATGTCATCGCCGGCTTCTGCATCTGCAACGATGTTTCCGAGCGCGCCTACCAGATCGAAGGCACCGGCCAGTGGATGAAGGGCAAGGGTTGCCCCACCTTCGGGCCGCTCGGCCCTTGGCTGGTGACCCCGGACGAAGTGCGTGACGTCCAGAAGCTGGGCATGTGGCTGGAGGTGAATGGCCGCCGGATGCAGACCGGCTCCACCGCCACGATGATCTTCGGCGTGAAGTTCCTTGTGCACTACATCTCGACCTTCATGCGGCTCGAGCCGGGGGACGTGATCACCACCGGCACCCCTCCGGGTGTGGGCCTGGGCAAGAACCCGCCTGTCTTCCTGAAGCCGGGGGACATCATGCGCCTCGGCATCGAGGGGCTCGGCGAGCAGAAGCAGCTCGTGGTGCCGTGGAGCGCGGAGTGAGCGAGCCGTAGCTCAAACGCTTCTCGCGCCGGCTATTGACCTGCCCGGTCATTCATCGCGCTCACAAGCCCAGCATCAGCTTCAGGTTCTGCACCGCCGCGCCGGAAGCGCCCTTGCCGAGATTGTCGAGCCGCGCGACCAGAACCGCCTGCCCCCTCGCATCGTCGCCGAACACGAAGAGTTCCATCTTGTTGGTGTTGTTGAGCGCTTCCGGTTCGAGCCGGCCTTTCAGCCCGGCGGTTTCCTCCGCGCTGGCCACCCGCACCTCGGTCGCGCCCGCATAATGGGCGGCGAGGCAATCGCGCAGGCTCGCAACATGCCTCACGCCCGAAAGTTGCGCGAAATGCAGCGGCACGGAAACGAGCATGCCCTGGCGGAAATTGCCGACGCTCGGCACGAAGATGGGCTGATGCCACAGGCCGGAATAGCGCGTGAGTTCCGGCAGGTGCTTGTGGTTGAAGCCAAGGCCATAGAGTTCGAAATCCGGCGCGGTACCCGCTTCATAGGCCTCTATCATGCTCTTGCCGCCGCCGGAATAGCCGGAAACCGCGTTGATCGAGATGGCATGATCCGCCGGCATCAGCCCGGCATCCACCAGCGGGCGCAGCAGGGCGATGACGCCGGTGGGGTAGCAACCGGGATTGGCGACGTTCCGCGCCTCGGCAATCGCGCGAGCTTGCGCGGCCGCAAGTTCTGGAAACCCGTAGACCCAGCCCGGCGCGACGCGATGCGCGGTTGAGGCATCGATGAAGCGCGGCGCGGCCTTGCCAAGGCTTTCGCCCATGGCCACCGCCTCTTTCGCGGCCTCATCCGGCAGGCAGAGGATGACCACATCGGCCTCGGCCATCACTGCGCGCTTGGCTTCCACATCCTTGCGCTTTTCCGGCGCGATGGAAATCAGCCGGATGGCCTTTTCACCCTCGAGCCGCTCGCGGATCTGCAGGCCGGTGGTGCCGGCCTCGCCATCAATGAAAACGGTGGGGAGAGCCCCCTTGAGCGCGGGCCGTTCGGCACCCGCAAGCGCGGCATGGGCATTGGCAAGGGTCATGGTTCGGAGCTTTCGGCGCGAAGGTCGGATGAAGGCGAAAAGGAAACAGGCAGCATCGCGCCGGCCAGAAGCCGGCACGGGGATCAGGATCAGGCTCGTCGGAGGGCCAGGGCCTGAAGGTGATGCTGCATGATCGTCGCTCCCGCGATCGCGGTGATCTCGGCATGGTCATAGGGCGGAGACACTTCGACCACGTCCATGCCGCAAAACGGCAAATCCCGCAAGGCCCAGACGAGACGCAAGGCCTCGGTGGCGCTCATGCCGCCGGAAACCGGCGTGCCCGTGCCCGGCGCAAAAGCGGGATCGAGGCAGTCGATATCGAAGGTGAGATAGCTCGCCCCTCCGCCGAGCCGCGCGCGGATGGCCTCGGCCAGGCGTGTCACGCCCATTTCGGCTGCCTCATAGGCATGGATGATCGCGATGCCGCCATCGCCCGGCGCGATGGTGCGGATGCCGACCTGAATCGAGCGCCCAGGGTCGATCAGCCCCTCGCGGATCGCCTCGACCACGAAGGTGCCATGCGAGATAACGCCGGGGCCATGGTCCCAGCTGTCCTGATGCGCATCGAATTGCAGCAGGCCCATCGGGCCATGCCTCCTCGCATGGGCGCGCAGCAGTGGCAGCGTGATGAAGTGATCCCCGCCCATGGTCATGAGATGCGCGCCGCTTTCGACCAGCCGCGTCGCCTCTGCCTCGATCGCCGCGCGATGGCTCGCAAGATCGCCCCGCGGCAGCGCGCAATCGCCATAATCGATCACGGCAAGGCGCTCGAAGGGGTCGATCCCCGAGGGATATTGCGGATCGCCATCGAAAATCGCGCTGGCGCGACGGATCGCCGCCGGTCCGAAGCGCGTGCCCGGCCGGTTCGTGACCGAGAGATCGAAGGGCACGCCCCAGATCACCACATCCGCGCCCGCGAGGTTCTTGGTGTAGGGCCGTCGCATGAAGGAATGCGCGCCCGCGAAGGTCGGATCATGGGCGCCGCCGCGCGGCCCGCCGGTGAAGGCATGGTCGACCGGCGGCTTCGTCATGCCTGCCCCGCCTTGCGTCCCACATGCAGGAACAGCGCGAAGATCAACCAGGGCAGGAAGAAACCGGCACCCCAGAGCGCCAGCCCGATGAGATGCGCCCATTGCGGGGCGTTTCGCACGTCGTTCGTGAGGTAGGGCAG
>JADCCH010000080.1 GCA_020252865.1 Methylobacterium sp. | reverse complement strand
GGCTTATGTCGTTCGCGCCGTGACGCCGGGTACCTATACCCACCCGGCCGCCATCATCGAGGACATGTATACGCCCGAGAATTTCGGCCGCACCGGCTTTGGTGAAGCTGAGATCGCGCCGTTCGCAAATGCCGCGAGGCCGTGAATGGCCTTGCATGATCGGCTCCGGGCAAGGGAAAACTGGCGGCTTGCCGCCGCAACGGTCCTTGCCCTGCCGCTGATTGGCGGGGGAGCGCTGGAACTCGCGATCCGGCAATTGCCGGACCTCGACATGACGCGCGCCTCGGAGCGCTCCACCGTGGTGCTCGATCGCGAGGGACGGCTCCTGCGCCCCTTCGTGATGGCCGATGGCCGCTGGCGCATGCCGGTGCGCCTCGATGACGTCGATCCGCGCTACATCGAGATGCTCGTGGCCTATGAGGACCGGCGCTTCTACCGGCATGCCGGTGTGGACCCTTTGGCACTTCTCCGCGCGGGCTTGCAGATGGCCCGCAATGGTCGCGTCATCTCCGGGGGGTCGACACTGACGATGCAGGTCGCGCGCCTGCTGGAGCCGCGCGAGGATCGATCCCTGCGCGCGAAGGCCCGGCAGGCCCTGCGCGCGATCGGGCTGGAGCGGCGCTTCTCCAAGCGCGAAATCCTCGAGCTTTATCTTGCGCTTGCGCCCTTCGGCGGCAATGTGGAGGGCGTTCGCGCGGCAGCCATCGGTTATTTCGGCCGCGAGCCGAAGCGCCTTTCGATGGCGGAAGCTGCCTTGCTCGTGGCGCTGCCACAGGCGCCAGAAACGCGCCGCCCGGATCGCTTCCCCGAAGCCGCGACCATGGCGCGTGAGCGCGTGCTGAACCGCATCCGCGAGGCCGGGATCCTGCCCGAGGCGGATCTCGCGCGCGGCACGGATGAACCCGTCCCGACCCTGCGCCGCGCATTCCCGCGCCATGCCGCGCATCGCACCGAGGCGCTGGCGGCAGCGCATCCGGATCAGCGCCGCATCGTCACGACCTATGACCGCGCGCTGCAAGGGAGCCTGGAGCAACTGGCCCGCGAGCGGGCCGAGCCGTTCGGCCCCAATGTCTCGGTGGCCCTTGTCGCCATCGATCTTGCGAGCGGCGAACTCCGCGCAGCCGTGGGGGGCGCGGATTATTTCGATGCCCAGCGCGCCGGCGGGATCGATCTCACGCGCGCCGTGCGCTCGCCCGGTTCGGCGCTGAAGCCCTTCGTCTATGCCTTCGCTTTCGATGAGGGGATCGCCCACCCGGAAACGCTGCTGGAGGATCGCGCTTTGCGCTTCGGCCTTTATGCGCCGGAGAATTTCGAAACCGGATTCCAGGGGCTGGTGACCGCACGCACGGCGCTTCAGCAATCCCTCAACCTGCCGGCAGTGGAACTGCTGAATGCCATCGGCCCGCAGAAATTCCTGAGCCGAATCCGCCAGAGCGGCGTGCGCCTCCATATGCCGGACGAAACAAGCCCCGGTCTCGCCATCGCTCTGGGCGGATTGGGAATTTCGCTGGAGGACCTCACTGCCCTGACCGCTGCGATCGGGCGCGGGGGCGAATTCGTCCTGGCCCGCGAACGCGCGGAAGAAGCCTCAACCCCTGTCTCACTCGCAAGCCCGGTCGCGAGCTGGTATGTTGCGGATATTCTGCTCGGCGCGCCACCGCCCGACAATGGCACGCCGGGGCGCATTGCCTTCAAGACCGGCACGTCCTTCGGCTATCGCGATGCTTTCGCGGTTGGATTCGACAAGCGCCACGCCATCGGCGTGTGGGTGGGCCGGGCGGATAACGCGCCGGTGCCGGGCCTTGTCGGCCGGCGCAGTGCGGCTCCGATCCTCTTCGAGGCGTTCCAGCGCGCGGGGTTGCAGCCCGGCCTTCCGCCCCGCCCGATGGAGGCGATCGTCGCACGCACCTCGGCCCTGCCACCGCCGCTGCGGCATCTCCGGCAGGATGTCGCCAAGACCATCGCCGCTGCCACGCGGCCGGCGCTGCATATCGCCTATCCACCGGATGGCGCGAGACTCGACAGCGACAGCCTGCGGGACGGCACGGAAGCGGCCCTGATGGTGAAGTTGCAGGGCGGTTCGCCGCCCTTTACCCTGCTGCTGAACGGGATTCCTGCCTCCGAAAGCCAGATGCGCCGCTCGATCTCCCTGCCCGCGCCCGGGCGGGGTTTCGCCGAGATCGCCGTGATTGACCGGCTCGGTGAAACACGACGTGTGAGCATCCGTGTGGAATGAGCCGGCAAAGCTTGCATGGCTCCGGCAAATCCGCCTCAATTGCGCGCTTGAGAGCGCTCCTCCTCCACCCCCTGCTGCTCGTCGGCCTGCTGCTGGCGCTCACAAGGCCAGGGTTCGCGCGCGAGGAGGTGGTGGTGATCACGTTCCTCCCGGCTTCGCTCTGCGAGCCGTTCCGCCGCGCCTTCGAGGCGAAGGAACCGGATTTTCGCCTGCGCATCATGAACCGGAAGACCACCGCGGCCATTGCCATGGTGGCGGGCGGGCGCTTCGAGGCGGATGTGTTCCGGGCCTCGGCACCCGATGCTTTCGAGGTTCTGCGCGAGGCCGGCAAGTTGCTGCCGATTCCAGCCGTCCCGCGCCCGTTCTCACCCCGGATCGGCAGGTTTCCCATCGATGCACCGGATGGCACGTTCCGGGGCTTCCCGGTCTCGGGCTACGGCATGATGTGGCACCAGCCGAGCCTCACGCGCGCGGATCTCGCACCGCCCAGGGCCATCGCAGACCTCACCGATCCGCGTTATCGCGGGCTCATCGCCCTGTCCGCGCCCTCGCGCTCCGGCACGACGCATCTCATGGTCGAGACGGTTCTGCAGCGCTATGGCTGACGGAAAGGCTGGGAGGTCTGGCAGCGGCTCGCGGGCAATCTCGCGACGGTGACGGCCCGCTCCTTCTCCGTGCCGAGCGGCGTGGCGCAGGGGCGTTTAGCGATCGGGCTGTCGATTGATTTTCCGGGCCTTTGGGGATGGTCGATCTCGGTTTCGCCTATCCGGCCAAGAATGTGTTCCTTCCGGCCAGCATCGCCGTGCTCTCCACCGCGCCAAACCCCGAGGGCGCGCGGCGATGCCCGGCAGCTGGCGGGAATCCGCCGTCAGATCCGCAAGGCCGAGGCCATCCTGCAACTTTCCTCGCATGCAAGCCTCGCACTCAGGCCCCTGTGATCGAGATGGTGCGGTGTTTGGCCGGGCTTTCGAGCATATCCAGCAGTGCGGCCGCGACGGCTGCCCGCGGTATCTTGCGAAGAACACTGGTTTCGTGTCCGGCCTCCGCCAATCCTGTCCGGCTTCGTCGCTCATGGACGTGGGGCGCAGGATCGTCCAATCGAGCCATGATGCCCGCAAGAGAGCTTCTGCCGCCGTGTGGTCGCGATATCCGATCCGGATCTTCGAACTTGCGATCAGCGCCCGGACCCAGAGGGGAAGTTCCTTCCACTGTTCCGCCGCTCCGAAGGCGCTCGTGTAGACAATCCGTTTCGGAGCATCCGGATGCTTCATCGCCTCGACCAGGGCTGCCATCGTCCGCGAGCAGGTGTCGGGCGGCGGAACCAGCGGGGCCCAGGGGGAACGGGTCTTTCGATTGATCCCGATCGTCACGAGGATGGCGTCCGCTCCGGCCACGGCGCGCAGGAGTTCTGACGCTGACCCGAAATCCGATACTTCGACCACGCAATCCGCAGGCGCTTCAAAACGGCCCGCGTCGCGAACGACGGCAAGGTGGACATGCCACGAAGCTTTTCCAACCGGAGCACCTGTCGTCCCGTCAACCCGCTTGCTCCAACAACAGCGATCCTCATCGCCCACCCTCCCGGCATATCGCGGCGCCAGAACAAGGTCGAACCGCGCCTGATCAAGCCCATCGCTCCTGTTCAGGATGACAGCCATCCGGGCTTGCAGACCGGGATCGGCAACCCGCCGGAAAAAGCTGTCGATGCTGTTGCGCGGTTCATCGGCGAACCACATCTCCGTGGTAAAAGTTTCGCCTCCGGCGAGTTTCACCAGGACATGAATATGTGCGGTGCGGCGGATCAGCCCGAAATAGCGGTCATATCCGCCGGGACGAATGGTTCTGAAGCTGTAGCGCCCTTCGGCATCCGTTGCGGTCACGCCAAAGCCGGCAAAGCCAGGGTCGGAGATGCCCCCGTCCTCGACGAGGTATATGTTTCGGGCGTTAACCGACCAGATCTCCACGACCGCACCGGCAAGAGGCCTGCCGGTTATGTCCATGACCCGGCCCGAAACCAGAATGTGCTGGCCCTGGGCAGGCTCTCCTCGCCTGTTCCGGGTCAGGTCGTTCGTCACAGGCTCGGGAAGCGTGGCGCGCGCCGGCAGAAACGGAAGACCGGACGGATCTCGCGGATAGAATGGTCCGGCGGTCAGGAAAGGGGTTGGGGCCAATGTGTCCGAGGCCGACAGCCTGCCGGGCATCAACAGGGCCGCAACAGCGGCCAGGATACTCTTCAGAAGGGTGCGACGATTGTTCAAGGTCGGCTCCGTCTCGCGAACACCCCTCTTGATGTCGTAT
>JADCCH010000008.1 GCA_020252865.1 Methylobacterium sp. | reverse complement strand
GCCCCTGACCGATGCGATCGCGACCGACTGGTATCGCCGCGAGGTGCTGCCGGTTCATCTCGCGCGGCTTCTTGGCGAGCAAGGCTAGGGAGGGCGAGATGGCGAAGGTTCCCGTTCAATTCCGGCTCAACGGCTCCGATCGCGCAGCCTTTGCCGATCCGGCCGACAACCTTCTGACCGTGCTCCGGCGAGGACTCAATGATTTCGGCCCGAAATATGGCTGCGGGCAAGGCACCTGCGGCACCTGCTCGGTGCTGATCGACGGTGAATTGCGCCTCTCCTGCCTCACGCTCGCGGCTTCCTGCGAGGGTGCCAGCATCGAAACGGTCTCCGGCATGGCGGACGGGCCGAACCTGCACCCGCTCCAGAGTGCCTTCATGGAGCATTTCGCGGCCCAGTGCGGGTTCTGCACGCCGGGTATGCTGATGGCCGCGAGGGCGCTGCTGGACCGCAACCCGAATCCCGGCCGCGAGGAGGTGATCGACGCCATCGCCGGCAATATCTGCCGCTGCACCGGCTATGAGCCGATCATCCAGGCCATCCTCTCCGCCGCGCGGGGATTGCCCGCGCAAAGCCGATCCTGAAGGAGGCTGACGCCATGGAATTCCGCAAGGACCTCTTCCAGAACGAGCGCGACGACAATCTCAACGTCGTGGGCAAGGGCATCCAGAGGCAGGACATGCCCGGTCATGTCACCGGCCGCTCGCCCTTCTTCGACGACCATGCCTTCGAGGGGCTGCTGCATCTCAAGGTCGTGCGCTCGCCGCATCACCATGCCCGCATCCGCCGCATCGACATCTCCGCCGCCGAGCGCGCGCCGGGCGTGAAGCGCATCCTCTCCGGCGCGGATGTGCCGGTGAACAAGAACACGCTGCTCTCGCTCATCAATTTCGGCAAGGATGACGAACCCGCCCTCGCGGTGGACAAGGTGCGCTACAAGGGCGAACCGATCGTGGCGATCATTGCCGGGAGCGAGGCACAGGCGCTCGCTGCCCGTGCCCTGGTGCGAGTGGAATATGACCCGCTGCCGACCGTTTTCGATGTCGAGGAGGCCTTGAAGCCCGGTGCTCCCGTGGTGAACGAGACCTATCCCGGCAACACTTTCGAGTATCACGAGAAATACGATCACCAGAAACTGCGTTTTGGCGATGTCGAGCGCGGCTTTGCGATGGCCGAGTTCATCGTCGAGGATCGCTACCAGATGTCGCCGATCGAGCATGCGCCGACGGAGACCAACGGTTCCATCGCGGCACCGGAGCAGAATGATCGCTTCGTCGTTCATTCCTGCGCGCAGGGCCTGTTCTTCTCGCTGGGCACCGCCGCGAAGATCGTCAATCTCGATTCCAACCGGCTGCATTTCATTGGCGGCACCGTGGGTGGTGGCTTCGGCGGCAAGGTGGATTCCCTCACCGAGCCACTCTCCATCCTCGGCGCGATGATGACCGGGCGGCCCGTGCGCTATGTGCTCGATCGCGAGGAGGAGATGCTCTATGGCAGCCCGCGCGGTGCCGAGCGCATCTACATCAAGGATGGCATCGCGCGAGACGGGCGCATCCTCGCGCGGCATATCCGCTCCTATTTCGATGCCGGGGCCTATACGCGCCTGTCGAGCTACGCCGCCATCAAATGCACGGCGCATCTGCCGGGGCCCTACACCATCCCCAATGTCGCCTCGGACATCCACGTGGCCTACACCAATCGCTGCCCCTCGACGGCCATGCGCGGCTTCGGCATCACGGCGGTGGATTTCGCGCTGGAAGTCCACATGGACAAGGGCGCCGAGGCCTGCGGCATGGACCCGATGGAGTTCCGCATCCTCAACGCCTATCGCGACGGTGACATGAAGGCGCATCGCCGCGTGGCGAAGAACACAGCGCTGATCGAATGCGTGCAGGTCGCCGCCGAGAAGGCCCGCTGGCCGCTCTCGGAAGAGGCGAAGCGCCAGTCCTCGCTGACGGGCGGAGGCGGGGCGCGCGCGGAAATCCCCGCGACACCCATCGACGAAAATGGCCGGATCGGCCGGCCGGAAACACGCAACGGCCGCCCGACGCAAACCCTTCCGGCGGGAACCATGCGCATCCCCATGACCCGGCAGCCGATCATGGAAGGCTCGACCGAAAACCGCGCCAGGCCGCCCGTCGTGCCGCAATACGAGCCCTATCGTCCTGCTTCCGCGCCACCGCCCCCGCCCTATCAGGCGCCACAGGCTCCTTCGTCGCCTGCCGCGCCCCCTCCGGTTGCAACGCCGCCAGCACCCGCCGCCGCGCCGGCCTCGCAGCATGGCGCGCATCGTTTCTCCTCGGTTTTCGGCACAAGGAGGCGCTGAGATGGCCCGTTTCCGTGGGCGCGGCATGGCGTCCGTCAACTACCCGATCGGCATGAATCTCGGCGGCGATCCCAGCCAGGCGCTGATCCATTCGAACCCCGATGGCAAGTTCACCGTGGCGCTCTCGGCCATCGATCTCGGCCAGGGCATGAAGCAGGTGACCCGGCAGGTCGCGGCGGAGACGCTTGGCGTGCCGATCGAGGATGTCTATGTCGACACCGCCGACAGCGATACCGGCCCGCATGACATGGGTTCCTTTGCCTCGCGCGGCACGCATCGGATGGGCAATGCGGTCATCGCCGCGGCCCGCGAGGCGAGGGGCGTGCTGCTCGATGCCGCGGCCGAGGAGCTGGAGGTGAACGCGGCCGATCTCGTGACGGACGGCAAGGGCAACATCCATGTGAAGGGCGCGCCCTCGCGCTCGATCACGGTGCGGGCCACGGCGCAGGCCGCGCAGTTCAAGCAGGGCAAGACCATTGCCGGGCGCGGCATCTTCCTCATCCCGCTCTCTTCCGTCGATCCCGAAACCGGCGAGATGAACCCCAACACGGCCTTCGCCCATGCCTGCCTCGTGGCGGATGTGGAGGTGGATGACGAGACGGGCGAGGTCGCCGTGCTCGGCATGAATTCGGCCTATGAGCTCGGCCGCGTCATCAATCCGAAAATGGTGGAGCAGCAGCTCGTGGGCGGCGCGTGGATGGGCATCAGCCACGCCTTGTACGAAACGCCCGAGCCCTATTACCCCAACCCCGATCACGGTCCGCGCGATTTCAACGAATACCTGATGCCCGGTCCGGGCGACATCGCGCCCTATGCGATCACCATTCTCGAGCGGCCCGCGCCCGACGGCCCTTTCGGTGGCAAGGGGCCGGGTGAGATGTGCGCGAACCCCGTGCTGCCGGCCATCGCCAATGCCGTCTACAACGCGGTCGGCGTGCGCGTGAACGACTTGCCGATCACGCCGGAGAAGATCCTCCGGGGCATCCGGGCGAATGGCGGCGCGAAGCCGCAACAGCGCCGCGGCGGAGCGCTCTGAGCCATGAGCCCTGAATCATGACGATCCGCGCGCTCCCCAATGGTCTTTCGAGCCCCGAGGCCCTCTCGGAAGCCCTGCGCGCGGCCTATTACCTCGCGGATGACGGCATCGCGACGGCCGCCTTCCTCTCGCTTGCGCTCGGCAAGCCGCTGCTGCTGGAAGGGGCGCCGGGGGTCGGCAAGACCGAGGCCGCGAAGGCGCTTTCCGGCATTCTCGGGCGGCAATTGATCCGCCTCCAGTGCTTCGAGGGGATCGATGCCAGCGCCGCACTCTATGAGTGGAACTATCCGCGCCAGATGCTCGCGATCCGGCAGGCGCGGGAAGGCGAGAGCGCCGATCTCTACCGCGACGATTTCCTGATCGAGCGGCCGATGCTCACCGCCTTGCGGCGGCCGGAATCGACCGTGCTGCTCATCGACGAGATCGACCGTTCCGACCATGAATTCGAGGCCTTCCTGCTGGAATTCCTTTCGGATTTCTCGATTTCCATCCCCGAGCGCGGAACCTTGCGCGCGGCCGAACGGCCGGTGGTGATCCTCACCTCGAACCGCACGCGTGACCTGCACGAGGCTTTACGTCGCCGCTGCATCTATCACTACATCGCCTACCCCGATCCGCAGCGCGAGGCGGCGATCATCATGCTGCGTTCCTCGGCCGTGGCGGAGGGAACCGCCCGGGCCGTGGTGCGCGCCGTGGGCCTGCTGCGGCAGGAGCCGCTGACCAAGCCGCCGGGCGTGGCTGAAGCCGTGGACTGGGCGGAGGCCGCGACCGCGCTCGCCCGCGCGGGTGCGCCCTGGCCGGATGCCTTCCGGCGCTCCATCGGAGCGGCCTTGAAGGACGAGGAGGACCTCGCCTTCCTCCGGCCCCGGCTCGATTCCCTCATCGCGCCGGTGGCGGCATGAACGGATCGATTCTTCCCGCGGCGTCACGCCCCTTCGTGGCCTTCCCGGCCTTGCTGCGGGAGCATGGCTTTGCCGGTTCGCCCGACCAGACCGTCACTTTCCTCGAGGCGGTCACCGTTCTCGGCCCCCGCTCGCTGGAACAGGTGCGGCAGGCGGCCTGGGCCACGCTCGCGCCGCAGCCGCAGCAGCGCGAAACCTTCGATGCCCTGTTCGATTTCCATTTCCTCGGCGGCGTCGCCGAACCGGGCGAGGCCGACGATTGGCAGCCGGACGAGGAAATGAACGTGCAGGAGGAGGCGGGCAGCCGCGAGATCCTCATCGGTGAGAACGTCAACGAGACGGGCCAGCAGGCGATCGAAGCCGAGGCCCTCGCAATCCGCGCGCTGCGGCCGCCGGATGCGAGCGATGTTCTCGGCCGTTTTGCACGGAAACTGCCGGCGGCGCTTCCGCGCCGGCGCGGCTATCGGTTCCGGCGGGCACGGCGCGGGACTTCGATCGATCTCGCCCGCAGCCTGCGTGCGGCCATCCGCACCGATGGCGATGTGATGCGCCTCACCCGCCGCCGGCGCGCGAGCCGGCCCCGGCCGATTCTCCTGTTGATCGACGTCTCCGGCTCGATGAAGCAGCGGACCGATGCCAATCTCGCGCTGGCGCATGTCATCGTGCAGAGCGCGCCGCGGGTCGAGGTCTTCACCTTCGGCACACGCCTCACACGGGTCACGCGGG
>JADCCH010000079.1 GCA_020252865.1 Methylobacterium sp. | reverse complement strand
CACCAGCCCGAGGCGTTTCAGCCTTCTCAGGCCGCGGGGCGTGACCTCCTCCAGCGCCGCGATGCGATGCCAGCGGGCCGCCGAAACCTCCTCGAGCTGCGCGACCAGCGGGGAAGCCGGGTCTGCCACGAACAGGAATTGCAAGTCGTGATGCAGATGCGGCCGCTCGCACCGGCTTGCCTTGCCCGGCACGGCATGGCTGTCAATGAGGAAGGGCCGGTCCGCGTTTCGGTGCCAGGGATGAAGCGGTGGCGCGGAAAGGCCTGTTTCCTCCTCCGCTTCGCGACGTGCCGAGAGCCAGAAGGTCTCGGCTGGTTCGTAATGCCCGCCGGGTTGCAGCCAGCGCTTCAGGGTCTTGTGGTCGATGAGCAGGGTCTGGCTGCCATCCGGCGACAGCAGGATCGCGCTGGTCGTCACGTGGCCGGGATAGGCGTCGCGGCTGTCGAGGGCGTGCTGCTGGTCGATCTGCCAGGTGAGCACCGGCAGCCATTCATCGGCTTCGGCATCGCGCGAGAGATAGGTTTCGACGGTCGCACGCAAGCGGGAGAGAAATTCAGACATGAAAGAGGCTCACGGATCAGAAGAGCCGCAACGCTAGAGCGGAACCCGACCTGATTGAAAGAGGCCGTCCGCTCCTATTTCTGATTGTTTCACGCATTTTCTTCGACCAACCGGTATTCACTTGATCGAAAAAATACTCTGGAACATTTTCAAGCGAAGCATGTCCCTGCGAAGGCGGGGATGGGAACCGGTTCCGCGTGAAGACGATGCGTCGCGAAAAAATGAGAGCGTCGCGAAAAAATGAGAGCCGGGCGGCAAATCAAAATTCACCGAACCGGCTCCAGTCGAATCTTCCGGCAGTTGGATCAGACGATCTTCTGGTAAGCCGGAACCGTCAAGAAGTCTTCGAACCTCGGCGCGAGCGAAAGGTTGCGGAAAAGTTCGATGGCCTCGGGGAAGCGGCCCTTTTCGAAGGCCTCCGCGCCCACCTCACCCTTCACCCGCTCCATTTCTTCCTTGAGGCAGGTTTCAAACATTTCCGGCGATGCCCTCGCGCCATCCAAGAAATCGAGGCCGTATCTCACCTGCTGCCAGATCTGCGCGCGGGAAATTTCGGCGGTCGCCGCATCTTCCATCATGTTGTAGATCGGCACGGCACCACGGCCACGCAGCCAGGCCTCGATATATTGCACGCCCACGCGGATATTCTCGCGGAAACCCTCGATGGAACGCGTGCCGGCATGAACTTCCAGCAGATCCTTCTCGGCGATGTTCACGTCATTTCGCGCGACGCCGAGCTGGTTGGGCTGCGGCATCAGGCGGTTGAACACCTCCATCGCCACCGGAACGAGATCGGGATGCGCGACCCAGGTTCCGTCATGCCCGTCGCCGGCCTCGCGCTCCTTGTCGGCGCGCACCTTGGCAAAGGCGGCTTCGTTGGCCGCAGGGTTGTTCTTCACCGGGATCTGCGCCGCCATGCCGCCCATCGCGAAGGCGCCGCGCTTGTGGCAGGTCTTGATCAGCAGCAGCGAATAGGCGCGCAGGAAGGCCTTGCCCATCACCACCTGGCTGCGATCCGGCAGCGCGTAATCCTTCTGCGCGGCGAGCTTCTTGATGAAGGAGAAGATGTAATCCCAGCGGCCGCAATTGAGGCCGACAATATGATCCTTCAGTTCGAACAGGATCTCGTCCATCTCGAAAGCCGCGGGCAAGGTCTCGATCAGCACGGTCGCCTTGATGGTGCCGACCGGCAGGCCGAGCGCCTTCTGCGCCATCACGAACACATCGTTCCAGAGACGCGCCTCGAGATGGCTTTCGAGCTTCGGCAGATAGAAATACGGACCTGAGCCGGCGGCGATCTGCTTCTTCGCGTTGTGGAAGAAATAGAGGCCGAAATCGAAGAGCGAACCGGAGCAGGGCTCGCCATCGATCACGAGATGGCTCTCGTCGAGGTGCCAGCCGCGCGGGCGCACGATCAGCACGGCCGGGTTGGGAGCGAGCCTGTAAGCTTTGCCCGACGCGGGATCGGTAAAGTCGATCCTGCCGTCCCAGCGATCCTTGAGGTTGATCTGGCCCTCGATATTGTTCGACCAGGTCGGGGAATTTGCATCCTCGAAATCGGTCATGAAGACCTTCGCGCCGCAATTCAGCGCGTTGATCACCATCTTCCGGTCGACCGGGCCGGTGATTTCCACGCGCCGGTCGAGCAGGTCATTCGGAATTGGAGCCACGCGCCATTCGCCGGAGCGGATCGCAGCGGTCTCCGGCAGGAAGCGCGGCAGCTCGCCGGCATCGAAGCGCTTCTGACGCTCGACGCGCGCGGCCAGCAATTCCTTGCGGCGACCATTGAAGGCGCGCTGCAGGCTGGCCACGAAATCGAGGGCGTCCTTGGTCAGGATCTCTTCATAACGGGCAGCCATCGCGCCCCGGATTGCGATCGTAGCCACCAGAAGACCCCTTCATAAACCTGTTCCAGAATAGCCGGACGCATCATCTGCGGAAATGGTTTTTTCGCAAGACGACGTATTGTGACGGGACTGCTTCCGTTCTGGAAAGAATGGCAAGGTGCCGCAAACTGCGAGGCCCACAGCGCAAAAAAGGGCAGCCTGGAGGCTGCCCTTGAACGATCGGCGTCTGGTCGCTCGCGGGTTACTTGGGAGCGGTCTTGGTAGTCAGCGTGGAGCCGATGTTTGTGAAGGCCGTCTGCAGGCTACCCGAGAAGCTCGAAAGCGCGGCAATGACGGCGGCGGCCATCAGGGCGGCGATCAGCGAATACTCGATCGCGGTAGCGCCGGCCTCGTCCTTCACGAAACGGTTGAAAATCAACATGGTGTGCTCCTTTTGATCTGCTCCAAAGGTCTTCGGCGACCTGTCCTCATGGGAAAAGGCTCATGCCGGAAACGAAGCGAAGTTAGACCCGGGATGTTGCACGACCGTTAACGCGACCAGCAGTCAGGAAATAATTCATGCGCAGAAGGCAGCTTGGTTAAAACAATTAAAAACCGATTATCACATTTCTGTATTCAAAAAAGGTAATAATTTATTTATTAGTTCAATTATTAATTATTAATACTATAATTATGGCATGATAAAGCCGGATAATTACCACTAAAAGACCGTTAACATGAGTGTTTTATTTGGAAATTCTCACGTAATTTCGCGGTGAAGGTCGCCTGGTCAAGGGTCGATCAGGCTGACAGGCGGACGAAACGCCTGATACCCACCCGGCAATGCTTCCGTGCCATGCTGAAAAAACCGGGCGCTTTACCGAAAATTCACCTTGATTTGCCATTGCTGGAGCATGGCGAACCCCAGTGTAGGCCTGCCTGTTGCGAGAGGTGAACGATGTCCCGGCTCCGTGTTCCTGCCCTTGGCGCGATGCTGGCTGTGATGACCTTCGGCGCTCCGGCCTTTGCCAACGAGACCGGCCCGGACCAGATCGGCGTTTTCCTCGATCAGGCGAAGCTCTTGAAGCTGCCGACCGGCACGGAAACGATCATTGTCGGCAATCCAGCCATCGCGGATGTCACGGTTCAGCGCAATGGCGTGCTCATCATCACCGGGCGCATGCCCGGCCGCACGAACTTCATCGCGCTCGATACGAACGGCACGATCATCTCGGAATCCCTCGTGTCGGTTTCCACTCCGCCGGACCATGGCCTGCTGGTGATGCGCGGCTTGGATTCCGCGCATTACCATTGCTCGCCGAATTGCCAGCCGACAGTCGCGCTCGGGGACGAGGAAAAGCATTTTGGCCGCGCTGCGGACCAGACCCTTCGCCGGGATGCTCTCGCGAACCAGACGGGCGCGGCAGGTGCCAAAAGGTGATTTTACTCCCCTGCCCCCGATGAAACGATAGCGCGTTTCGTGCGTGCGGCAGCCCCGTGATCGCGACGGGCAAGAAAAGCGTGAATGAGCGGTAAATCGTTCACGCAGCCTTTTCGTGGCCCCCCGAAACTGAAAGTCAAGTTGTTCTTGGTATGCCTGTTCTCCAGGGCGGTCGAAGCTGGCGACGTGCTTCCCGTGACACCTTGGAAGGAACGGAGCGAAGGCATGGCGGAAAGATCCGAATCCAGGCGCGCGAGGAAGGGCCGACGGAGCTTGCGCCAGTTCGTGCGCAATCGCACCGGTGCCACGGCCGTTGAATTTGCGATGATCGCACCTCTGTTCTTCGGTTTCCTGCTCGCCATTCTCGAAACGGGAACGCTGTTTCTGCGCACGACGGCCATCGAGGCGGGTGTCGAGGAGGCCAAGCGCCTCACGATGACGGGCCAGGTGGCCGGCGCCGGCAATGGCGCGGCGCAGCTGGCGACCTTCCGGGCGGGATTCTGCAACCAGGTTGGCTGGATCATCCCCTGCGATCAGGTGAAGTTTGATGTCCGCGCTTTCACCACCTTCGGCGTTTCAGCCATGCCGAACCCGGTCAAGAACGGAGCCTTTGACCCCGGTGGTCTGCAATTCAACCCCGGGCAGCCCTGCCAGATCGTGGTCATTCGCGCCTATTATGAAGCGCAGGGGCTGACGGCCATGATCCGCAACGATGTGGCGAGCCTCAGTAATGGCCGGATTCTGCTTGGGGGCTCGGCTGCCTTCAAGAACGAGCCCTTTGGTGCCTGTTGAGGTGCACATGATGACGAAACAGTGCTCTTCCCGCCCTTCCCGCCGCTTCTCCCGTCCCAAGGGGTGCCTGCTGCGCCGTTTTGGCAAGAGCCGCTCCGGCGTCGCGGCCACCGAGTTCGCGCTGATGGTTCCGGCCATGGTGATGGTCTGGGTCGGCATGGTGGTCGCCACCGATGCGCTGACCGCCGACAAGAAGGTGACCCTGCTCACCCGCACCCTCGCGGACATGACGACTCAGATGCAGGCCGTGAGCCAGTCGGACATGGATTCGATCTTCCAGGCCACGGAGGCGGTGCTTTGGCCGCAGCCAGCCGAGCGGATCGGCATGCGCGTGACTTCCTTCGACATTGATGGTTCGGGCAAGGTGTTCGTGGATTGGTCGGTGGTTCCAACCAACTCGGCCCTGCGGGGAGATTTCACCGCGCTCGCGCGGTGCTCGACCTCGAATCTCGTGCCGATTGGCCTCAGGACGGCGCGCACCTCGATCGTCCATGCCGAAGTGAACATGCGCTATCAGGCATCTGTCGCGACGCAGGTCGTGGATGAGTTGTTCAAGGGAGCGGCCTCGGGGGGCGAGATGCCGCTCAGCGATCGGCTCTTCATGCGCTCGCGCCAGGCCAACAAGGTGCAGTTCAACCCCGCACCCACCGGAACCTGCCCCGGCTTCGTGAACTGACAAGAGAAGCGAGCCCGGCTCGCTTCGGGCGCGAGGGTTGGTAGCAGTGAGTGGACTTGAACCACCGACCTCAGCATTATGAGTGCCGCGCTCTAACCAGCTGAGCTACACTGCCATCCTCGGGACCCTTAGAAGCGCCGGCCTTGCCATGTCAAGTCCGGCAAATCCCTCAGGCCCGAAAACCGCCTCATGCCGCCAGCGGCGCGCGATCCGCCCGCCGGTCCTTCAACCGGATGAGCGTGAAATAGTGGATCGGCCCATGCGGGTCGACGTCGTGAACCTCGAATCCGCGGCTCGCCGCCCAGTCGCGCAGGCGCTGGAGCGGAAAATTCGCGCGCCAGCCGAGTTTTTTGGCAATCGGCGCCACCACGGTCTCGAAGGCCGCCATCGGGCCCTTTTCCGCGCCGATGTGATTGACCAGAACAATCTCGCCCCCAGGCCGCAGCACGCGCATGAATTCATCGAGCGCGGCTTCCGCATCGGGCACCAGCGTGATCATGAACATGCCGGCCACGGCATCGAAGGTGCCATCCCGAAAACCGAGACGGCATGCATCCATCACCGCGAGTCCGGTGACGTTCTTCAGGCCCTGCGCAGCGATCTTTTCTTCGGCCTTGTGCAGCATGGGCTTCGAGAGGTCGATGCCGGTCACCTGCGCCTCGGGCGGATAATAGCCAAGCGCGAGGCCGGAACCCACGCCGACTTCCAGCACGCGCGGGCCATTTTCCATCGCGGCGTTCACGGCCTTGAGCTGCGAAGGCCGGAGCATCTTGTGATAGACGCGATCGTAGAAGGGCGCCCATTTCTCGTAGGCTTTGGTGACGGTCGAGAGCGACACATCCTTCACGGCGCTGGAATCATGCATGCGGAGCTCCTGAAAAGCGATTTAGGAAAGGGCTGAAACGGCTTCGCCCGCAGGCGCCATGGGGATTCGCCCCTCGGGCTGCCGCATGATGGTGCCGCCGCCGAGCACGCGCGCGCCGGCGCCATCGCCGTCATAGAAAACGCAAGCCTGCCCCGGCGCGACGCCCTCCTCGCCCTCGAAAATCTCGACGACGATGCCGCGCCCGTCCTGCCGCAGCATGGCGGGTTTCGGGGCTCGCGTGGAACGCACGCGGGCATGGATGGCGAAGCCCTCGGATGGAATCGGCGTATCGCCGAGCCAGTTCACATCACGCAGCGGGATCTCGCGCAGGGCGAGCGCCTCACGCGGGCCAACGATCACTTCCGCGCGATCGGCATCGACACAAATGACATAGAGCGGCTCGCGCGCGGCGATGCCAAGGCCGCGCCTCTGGCCGATGGTGTAGCGGAACGTGCCCGCATGCCGGCCCAGCACACGGCCATCGAGATGGCGGATCGCGCCAGGCCGGTCCGCCTCCGGCTTCAGCTTGCGCACAAGTTCCGCGTAGTTTCCGGAAGGCACGAAGCAGATATCCTGGCTATCGGCCTTGTCCGCATTGGAAAGGCCGATTTCGCGGGCAATGGCGCGCGTCTCGGCCTTGGTCATGCCAGCAAGGGGAAAGCGGAGCCTCGCGAGTTGCGGCTTCGTGGTCGCGAACAGGAAGTAGCTCTGGTCACGGTCGAGATCGATCGGGCGGAACAGCCCGCGCCCGCCGCCCGCCAGCGCGCGGCTCTCCACATAATGCCCCGTCGCGAGGCAATCGGCATCGAGTTCCTCGGCAAAGGCCAGAAGATCGCGGAACTTCACGGTGCGATTGCACTCGACGCAAGGGATGGGTGTTTCGCCGCGTGCATAGCTTTCGGCGAAACTCTCGATCACGTCCTCGCGGAAGCGGCTTTCGTAATCGAGCACGTAATGCGGGATGGCGAGCTGCCGGGCGACATTGCGCGCATCCTGGATGTCGCGCCCCGCGCAGCAGGAGCCGGGGCGATGGGTCGCAGCGCCATGATCATAGAGCTGAAGGGTGATGCCGATCACCTCGTGGCCGGCGCGCGCCAACAGGGCCGCAACGACCGACGAATCAATGCCGCCGGACATCGCGACGACCACGCGTGTCTTCTCGGCAGGCTTGGCAATGTCCAGTCCGTTCAGCGTCATTGGCATCTCGCCGGAATTCAAGGGTCCGGGAACGAGCCGATGCATAAGCCTTTTGGGTCGAATGTTCCAGTGTTGCGGGCGAAAACCGGCAGAATTTGCCCGGTTGCGGTGATGCGGGAAGCGGCCTCTCCGGCCCCGGCGAAAAAGATACAGCAATAACAATGGCATGAAAGGCTGTCTTTGGTGGCCTTGGCCTTGCATGGGGAGATGCAGAGTTCACTCCCTGAGTTGCAGGATGCCATGATCGAGATCGCTTCGCCTTCCTCGTTCCCGTCCGTCGCCGAACCTGTTCCTCCGGGGCAGCGGGATACCAAGACGCGTTCGGGCTCGGTTCCGACCGTGCCCTTCGGGTCACTCGTGTCCCAGGCCGCCGAGAAACCCCGGAATCCCATCCAGATGCAGGATGAAGCGCCTGCGCCGCGTACCCCAACGGCCGAGGAAGAGGCACGCGCGACGGCGCGGCGCGAGGCTCTTGAGGGGGGTCAGCAAGCGCGCGAGAAGCCCGCTCGTTCGGCCGAGGGCGCAGCCAAAAAAGGCCGCGTGGAAAAGGCCGCCCAGCCGTCTGATCCCAAAAAGGCGGCGGAAAAGGCTGCCCAGCCTGCCGATGCCGAAAAGGAGGCGGAAACGGCTCCGGTCGTGGCGGAAGCGACGGCCGATCCCGCTCTCGCCCCGCCGGCGATCGAAAAGGCGACGGAGCCAGCCCTTGCCGTTCCGGTTCCCGCTGTGCTTGCCGCGAATGGTGAAGCCGAAGGCGAGAATTCGGCCATCGCGGCGGGCTTGGCGCGCTCTGCCGCCATGGTAGCCGGGACCCCGGCTGCCGCCGTTCTGACGACACTTGCGATGGGCGAGATTCCGGCTGGTGACGCCGAAATCCCCACGGGCGTCAAGGGCTCGGCCGATCTCATCGCGCTGATGCAGGCCAAGACCGGTGAAACGGCCGCCAATGCCGCGATGCACGCCGATCAGGCCGCAACGCCCGCGGAGGTTTCGAAGGTCAATTTCGCCGATTGGATCAATGAATTCGCTCTTGCGCAGGGTGCCATGCATCGCTCCGGCGATCTGGTCGGCAGCCTCGACCGGGCTCTGGCCGCCATCCCGACCGCGCATGCGGGACAGGACGCGCTTCGGCCGACACCGTTGCAGATGCTGCCGATCGAGATCGGCATGCAGGCCGTGCGCGGAGTCAAGACCTTCCAGATTCGCCTCGACCCGGCCGAACTCGGCCGCGTGGACGTGAAACTCGAATTCAAGGAAGACGGCGAGGTGAAGGCCAGCCTCGTTGTCGACCGTGTCGAGACGCTGGCCATGCTGAAGCGTGACGCGCCGACCCTCCAGCAGGCCTTCGAACAGGCGGGCCTGCGCCAATCGCCGGATGGCCTGAGTTTCCAGCTCCGCGGCGAGCAGCAGGGTCGCGAAGGCCAGCGCGAGAATGGTGCCGAGGGCAAGTCCGACCGGGCCGGAGACAGTGAAGAGGCAGGCGTGCAGCGCCCGGCCGAGTTTGTGATGCGTCGCGTGATGATCCCCAATTCCAGCCTCGACCTCGTCGTCTGAACGAGGAGGAGAAAAACATGACTTCGATCACCAATCTGCCGAGCCTTGCGTCGTCGAACACGGCGAGCAAAACCACCACGGCTTCCAATTCGCTCGCCAATTCCCGGAGCGGGATCGCGAACAATTTCGACCAGTTCCTGCAGCTGCTCACCACGCAGCTCAAGAACCAGTCTCCGCTCGATCCGCTGGATACGAACCAGTTCACCCAGCAGCTCGTGCAGTTCGCGGGCGTCGAGCAGCAGCTGCGCACCAACGAGACGCTGGCCTCGCTGGTGACGGCCAACAAGGTCAACAACGCCACCTCGGCGCTCGGCTTCGTCGGGGCGAACGTCACGGTCGACCGCAAGGGCAGCCCCATGCAGGATGACAAGGTGAAGTGGCTGATGGATGCGCCCCGTGCCGGCACCGCCTCGATCACCATCAAGGACAAGGACGGCAAGACCGTCCATATTGGTTCGAAGACGCTGAAGGCAGGCGAGCAGGAATTTGTCTGGGACGGCAAGCTGTCCGGTGGAACCCAGGCTGCTGCGGGCGAATACACGATCTCCGTTTCGGCGCTGGATACCGTCAATAAGGTGATGGAAGTGAAAACGGTCATGCTGGCCCGCGTGGACAGCGTCGATGTCTCCGGCGCCAGCCCGCGGATCAAGGTCGGCAGCCTCGATCTGGCCCTGACGGATGTCAAAACCATCCTCCGCAACTGATTGCCCCCATTTAGCCGTTTTTTAACAGGCGGCTCTGTATCCTGGCGGGAGTAATTGTAGAGTTTTGTGAGCGTAACCGATGAGTGAGCCGCTTCGCCCGCGTGTGAAGTATGTGATCGGCCCCGATGGCAGCCCCCTGACCATCGCCGATCTTCCGCCCCCCGAGACCCGTCGTTGGGTCATCCGTCGCAAGGCGGAAGTTGTCGCGGCGGTCCGCGGCGGCCTGCTCTCGCTCGAGGAAGCATGCAGCCGCTACACGTTGACGGTGGAGGAATTCCTCTCCTGGCAACATTCCATCGACAGCCACGGGCTGGCTGGCCTGCGCACCACGCGAATCCAGCATTATCGCCAATAAGCGTTCTTGCACGCCGGTTTCCTGAAGCCGGCCTCGCCGGCGGGGCTTCCCGCATGGGGCGGGCGTCTCTCAACCGCTCCGCGCCGCCACCATCTGCCGCGCGACAAGGATCGCCTCATCGAGACTTGACGGATCCGCAATGCCCCTGCCGGCAATGTCGAATGCGGTGCCGTGGTCGACGCTGGTGCGGATGATCGGCAGGCCGACCGTCACGTTCACGCCCTTTTCGATGCCGTTGAGCTTCACCGCGATCAGCCCCTGATCGTGATACTGCGCGACCACGATGTCATAGGCACCGCGCCGGGCCTGCATGAAGATCGTATCGGGCGGGAAGGGGCCATGCACGTCGAGGCCTGCGCTGCGCGCTTCCGCGATGGCCGGGGCGATGATCTCGATCTCCTCGCGCCCGAAGAGCCCGCCCTCGCCTGCATGGGGGTTCAACCCGGCCACGGCGATGCGCGGCTTCGCGATGCCCAGAGCACGGCAGGCCTGATCCGCGAGAGCGATGGTGCGCAGCTCGGCCTCGTGGGTCACACGCCGGAGCGCTTCCGCGAGCGAGACATGGATGGACACGAGAATAACGCGCAGCTTCTCGTCCGCGAGCATCATCCCGAAATCGCGCGCGCCGGTT
>JADCCH010000078.1 GCA_020252865.1 Methylobacterium sp. | reverse complement strand
CCTGGAAGAGCAGGCCAGCCGAGAACGAGAGCAGGAATGCGCCGAGCACGATGAAGAAGCCGGGATTTCCCTGTTCCGGCAACGCGAAATAGATGATGCCGGCAGCTCCCAGAAGCTCCATCGGGGCTGCGATCCACTGCCGCCAGACAATGTGCAGGCCGGGATATTCCAGCTTGAAGCCCTTGATGACCAGCGGCTGGAACTTCAGCCACGAGCCGATGGTGTAGAGCACGCAGAAAGCCAGCATGGCGAGCCCGATGATGCGGATGATGCTCTCGGAAATCGGGGCCAGCGGCCTCACGATATGGGGCTCGAAGGTCAGAACCAGTCCGCCCAGCACAATGGTGCCGAAAGCGAAGGTGAAGGAGCAAAGCGCCACCAGCACCGCGACTTCCGGGGCGCTCAGCCCCTTCGAGGTGTAGGCGCGATAGCGGACCATTCCACCGGAAAACACCGATCCGCCGATATTGTGCGAGATCGCGTAGGTCACGAAGGAGCAGGTGGTGATGAAGAGCCAGGAAATGCCCTTCTGCCGGTTGAGATGGATCAGCGCGATCCGGTCATACCACGCGAGCGCCCAATAGGCGAAGAGCGTGGAGACGGCCGCGAGCAGGTAGCCCTGCATGGGAATGGCCGCGAGCTTGTGCCCGATCTGGCTCGTGATGATCGAGAGGCTCTCGAGGAAGCCGGCTTGATCCAGCCGAGAGATCAACGCCGCATCGGCCGAGCTCTTCGCGCCCTGAACGGCCTCCAGCCGCAGCTTCTTGTAGAGCAGATCCAGCGACCAGACGACCGCCGCAAGGCCAATCAATGGCCAGAAGAAATCCTTGACCCGCTTCATCACTGCCCCATCCTGCGCCGCTGGCGCGAACCCTGCTGCTCCACTGCCCGACCGGATTGGCGAAGGCAAGCTCTACCCGCATATTCTCACGCTCCCGCAGGCGGATGACAGGCCGCAACATGACTGGAGAAAGACAAGCTCATGCTGAGCGACGGATATCACTTCCTGCCACCGGGGCGGCTCGCGGTCTTCACGATGTTCCTACGCCACCCGCTCCGAAACGTTCCGCAACCCGCTTCGTTGCCGAACGGCTTTCGGCTGGAGCGGGTTTCCGGCGAGCAGATCATCCGCTATCGCCAGCTCTTCCGGACCATCGGGCAGGACTGGTTGTGGTTCGGCCACCTGAAACTCGACGATGCCGCGCTGGCAAGCCTGCTGTCGCATGCGGACCACGAGGCCATGATCCTCGTGGACGGGAAAGGTGATTGCGGGCTTGTCGAACTTGATTTCCGCGAAGATGAACCGGAGCTGGTCTATTTCGGGCTGTTGCCGCGGCTCATTGGCCGGGGCATGGGGCGCGCCCTTGCGGAAGCGGCCCTTGCCCGTGCCGCCGAGCGCGGAGCCCCCTCGCTCATGGTCCACACATGCAACTTCGATGCACCGGGCGCACTGGGCTTCTACCGCAAGATGGGCTTCTACCCTTTTGCGAACGCGCTGGAATTCTTCACCGATCCACGGCTCGACGGCACCCTCCCGAAGGAGGCCGCAGCGCATGTTCCGCTCATCGAACGTTGAGGCTCAGAGCCGCCCGGCTGCAAACCGCATGCGAGCCGCGATGCGATCGGTCTCGATCTGGTCACGCAGCGCCATCTCGGCTCGCTCCGTCGCCTTTTCGCGATCCTCGAGGATTTCGACCTTCTTGAGCTCCTCGAAGGCTTCGCTCAGCGCGGCCTTTGCATCCTCGAGCTGGCCCTGAAGATCGGCCGCCGATTGCAGAAGGTTGTCGCGCCGGGTACGCGCGGCTTTCGCATAGGTGGGATAGGCGAAATGGGCGGGGTCGGACAAGCCGGCCTTGCGCTCCTCGCCTTCGATTTCCCGGTCCAGATCGGTTGCCATGCGCTGGAAATCCGCGATCATCGATTCGATCTGCGAAACGCGCCGGCGCTTTTCATCGACGTGGAACCGCTTCAGACGGATCAACGTATCGCGCGACTTCATGGTCCTGACTACTCCTTGACCGGCCCCGAGTTACGCCGGGGCCGACCGGGAGAAAGCCTGCTGCTATTCCCCCAGCCGATTTACGATATCCGCGAGACGACTATAGCTTTCGCCGAGGGAGGTTGATTCTTCCTTACCTTGGGAAAGAAAACTTTCGAGTTCCGGATTCGCATCAATCGCACGGTCCACTTCCGGGGTCGTTCCCTTGCGGTAGGCGCCGAGGCGGATAAGTTCTTCCATATCCGCATAGGTGGCCATGAGGTTCCGTGCCTTCACGATGGTCGGCAGGTAAATCGGGTCTGCCGCGCGCGGCATCGTGCGGGAAACGCTTTTCAGCACGTTGATGGCCGGGTAGCGCCCGCGTTCGGCGATCCGGCGCTCCATCACGATGTGACCGTCGAGAATGCCGCGCACCGCATCGGCCACCGGCTCGTTGTGGTCATCGCCATCGACCAGCACGGTGAAGATGCCGGTGATGGTGCCCGACCCTTCCTCGCCCGGCCCCGCGCGCTCCAGCAGGCGCGGCAATTCGGCGAAAACGCTTGGCGTGTAGCCCTTGGTCGTCGGCGGTTCGTTGACGTTGAGGCCGATATCCCGCTGCGCCATGGCAAATCGGGTGATGGAATCCATCATGCAGAGCACGTTCATCCGCTCATCACGGAAGAACTCGGCAATCGCCATGGTGAGATAGGCCGCCTGCCGGCGCATCAGGGCCGGCTCATCCGAGGTGGCAACCACGACCACCGAGCGCGCGAGGCCTTCCTCGCCGAGATCGTCCTGCAGGAACTCCTGCACCTCGCGGCCGCGCTCGCCCACGAGCCCGACCACCGAGACATCGGCCGAGGAATTGCGCGCGAGCATGGAGAGCAGCACGGATTTGCCCACGCCCGAGCCGGCGAAGATGCCCATGCGTTGACCGCTGCAGCAGGTCAGGAAAGCGTTGAGCGCGCGCACACCCAGATCAAGCGGCGCGCCGACGCGCTGGCGCTTGTGCGCGGGCGGGGGCTCGTTCCGGAAATTGTAGGGGCGTGGGCCGGGCCGCAGCGGGCCCTTGCCATCAATCGGGCGGCCGAAGGCATCCATCACGCGGCCGCGCCAGGAATGATCGGGACGGATCGCCGCGCGGCGGCTCACCACATGCGCCGGGCAGCCCCGGCGCATGCCTTCCACATTCGCGAAGGGCATTGCAATCGCGCGGCCTGAATCGAAGCCAACCACCTCGCAGAGCACCGGCTCGGAGCGGTCGGTCTCGATGGAGACGAGACCACCCAGTTCCATATGGCCAAGGGGGCCAACGATTTCGATCGTCAGCCCGCGCACCGCGCCCACGCGGCCATAGACCGTGTATTCGGGCAGCTCGTCGATCAGGCCTTGAAGGGTCTGTCCGGACATTGTCGCTCCGCTGCGCACAGACCCCTGGGCCCGCAATCTCATAGCGCTGATGGGGTGATTCGCACCCAAGATTCGCATGGTTTTGGAATCTGCGACAGTCGGAAGCCTTGAACGGCTGGGGAGGAGGCGATGCGCTGCCCCGGGGTGATTTTGACGGATGGGTGTGGCGGCGAGGCGAAATCGCGAATCTGTTGAATCGCTTGGCGAGAATTTCTCAGAAGGTGAATCAAAAGAATAAGCCGCTGCGCAAAACTTTATAAATTGCTCCTGAGGTTAGATTAATCGATTCCCCCGTGCGGCAAGCTTGCCTTAACGAATTACCATTTGTTAACTCTTCTGGCTTATCTTTGTTGAGAAGTTAATCGCTCCCGGGTGGCGGATCGTTCCGCGCGCCGGTGGTGGATGCCAACCGTGACGGAAGCTGGGGTTTCGAAACATGCGCGTGCTCCTCATCGAAGACGACAGCGCGACGGCCAAGAGCATCGAGCTGATGCTCAAGAGCGAGAATTTCAACGTCTACCTTACGGATCTCGGCGAGGAAGGCATCGATCTTGGCAAGCTCTACGATTACGACATCATCCTTCTGGACCTGAACCTTCCGGATATGTCGGGCTATGAGGTTCTGCGCTCGCTTCGCGTCGCGAAGGTCAAGACCCCGATCCTGATCCTCTCGGGTATGGCGGGCATCGACGACAAGGTGAAGGGCCTCGGCTTCGGTGCGGATGATTACCTCACCAAGCCGTTCCACAAGGACGAACTGGTGGCGCGCATCCACGCCATCGTTCGCCGCTCCAAGGGCCATGCGCAATCGGTCATCTCGACGGGCGATCTCATCGTCAATCTCGACCAGAAGACCGTCGAAGTCGGCGGGCACCGCGTGCACCTCACAGGCAAGGAATACCAGATGCTGGAGCTCCTCTCGCTCCGCCGCGGCACGACGCTGACCAAGGAGATGTTCCTCAACCATCTCTATGGCGGCATGGACGAGCCGGAACTCAAGATCATCGACGTGTTCATCTGCAAGCTGCGCAAGAAGCTCGCGAATGCCTCGGGCGGCCGCAACTACATCGAGACGGTCTGGGGCCGTGGCTATGTTCTGCGCGAGCCAACCGACGCGGACGAAAAAATCCCCGCCTGATCCCGGCTGATCTTTCAGGCATTCGAAACCCGCTTCCTCCGAGGCGGGTTTTTATTGGGCGGGCCGGGGCAGCCGACACGAAAAAGCCGGGCTTGCCGCCCGGCTCCCTGAAGGGCGAGCAGATGGCCTGTGTCAGACGCCCGCGACGCGAAGCTCCGGCTTCTGAACCGGCGCCGGCACGAGCAGCATGCGCTCTCTCGAGTGGCTCACGAAGCGCTCGGTGACCCCGAAGATCGATTCCGCGCCGCCCAGCAGCAGAAAGCCATCCGGCGCAAGCCGGCTTGCAAGCTTGTCGAACACCCTCGAGCGCGTGAGGCGATCGAAATAGATCAGAACATTTCGACAGAAGATGGCATCGAAGGTCCCGAGCGGACGCGGATCATCCATCAGGTTGAATTTCTGGAAGCTCACGCGGCGCACGACATCGTCGGAGATCTTCCAGTTGTCGCCCTGCTTCTGAAAAAACTGCAGCAGCAGCTTGGTGGGAAGGCCGCGCTGCACTTCGAACTGGTTGAAAAGGCCGGCCTTGGCCTTCGTCAGGATCGCTTCCGAAATGTCGGTCGCAACAATCTCGACCTGGCGGCTGCCGATCCTCGCGCGCATCTCGTCGAGCAGCATGACGAGCGAAAACGGTTCCTGCCCCGAAGAGCAGGCGGCACACCAGATCCGGATCGTCCTTTCCGGCGGGCGGCGCTGATGCAGCTCCGGCATGATGACATCGCGGAAATGGTCGAAGGGCTGGCGATCGCGAAAAAAGAAGGTCTCGTTGGTCGTCAGAGCGTCGATGATGCGCTGCTGCAAACGGCGGTCCCCGGTCTCGACCCGGCGCAGGAGATCGTCGATGCCGGCGATATTCTCCTCGCGCAGAACCGGCGCAAGGCGGGCCTCGACGAAATAGGCCTTCTCCGGCGTCAGCACGATGCCAGCCGCCTGCTTGATGAACTCGATTGTCTTCTGGATCGCATGGATGCTCATGCTGCATTTCCTTCCACCAGAGACTGCGCGAGTTCCCCGAGCTTCTCGGGCGGTAACTGGGCTGCGGCAAGACCTGCCTCGGCGATGCTGCCGGGGATGCCCCAGACCACGCTCGATGGCTCGTCCTGCACGATGACATTGGCGCCGCGTTGGATGAGATCCTGCGCGCCACCCGTTCCGTCCCTGCCCATGCCCGTAAGCGCAATGGCCAGCGCATCGGCGCCGAAGCAATCAGCCGCGCTCGCGAAAAGAAGGTCAATCGAGGGCCGCCAGGGCCCGCGCGCTTCCGAGGGCAGCATGGTCAGGATCATCTGTCCGTCCGGCTGGCGGCGAATCACCGTGTGGCAGCCGCCGGGCGCGAGGTAGATCGCACCGGCTTTCAGCGGCTTGCCCTCGGCGGCCTCGCAGGCCGGAAGCCCGACATGCTGCTTGAGATGGCTCGCGAAAATCGCACCGAAAATCGGCGGCATGTGCTGGGCGATGACGATCGGTATGCGGCTGGCCACGCGCGGCATGTGGCTCAGCAGGCTCACCAGCGCCTGCGGGCCGCCGGTGGACGCGCCGATGACAATCACCTTCGGCCGCGTTTTCTGCAGGGGGCGGGCGCCGGCGGAGACGCGGCCCGGATGAGCCGCAGCCGGCGCCGCCACCGAAGCGGGTGAAGGGGCCGGCCGGGCAACGACACGACCGGCGGAGGAGGTGCGGGCGAAAAGCGAGCTTGAGGAAGCGGGTGCCGGCGCGGGCGCCGGACGTGGAGTGGGAGCCGCCTGCTGCTGGCGCATCGCGGCACGAATACCGCCCACGGCCAGCACTTTGGCGATGAGCGCCTGTCGGAAATCCGACGAGGTGGAAACCTCGCGGTGGTTGGAGGGCTTCGGCAGGTAATCGGTCGCGCCCTTCATCAGGCAGCGCATCGTCATCTCGGCGCCATGCACCGAGAGCGAGGAGACCACGATGACGCGCGTGCCCGGCGATTTCGACAGGATCAGCGGCAGGGCGGTAAGGCCGTCCATATCCGGCATGTCGAGATCGAGCAGGATGATCCGCGGCTGGAGCATCGGCAACGCCTCGATGATCTCACGACCCGAGCGGAAGGTTCCGGCGACCTCGATGGCCGGCGTCTCCGAGAGCCAGCGCGAGAGCAGGCCACGCACGACAACCGAATCGTCCACGACCGCAACGCGAACACGTGGCGGTGCCATGGCCATCGGCTGTCTTTGCGGCAAGGCCAGCATGAGTGAGGCTCCGGGTGAAAAGGCGAAGGCGAGAATTTGGCCGGGCGGCAATCAGGCCGCGAGCAGGCCCACTTCAGTGAATTTCGAGGTGAGGATGTCCTTGTCGAAGGGCTTCATGACATATTCGTCCGCGCCGGAATCCATGGCCTTGGCGATATGCGCCACATCGTTCTCGGTGGTGCAGAACACCACTTTCGGGTGCGTGCCGCCTTCCATCTTGCGGAGTTTCACCAGGAACTCGTAGCCGTCCATGTTCGGCATGTTCCAATCGAGCAGGATGGCATCCGGCATGCGATTGATGCAGGCAAGAACGGCTTGCTGACCGTCTTCTGCCTCGGCGATTTCAAAATCGAGTCCTTCGAGAATGCGTCGCGCGACTTTGCGGATGACGGAGCTGTCGTCCACCACGAGGCAGTAGGTCATTGCAGGTCTCCCGTTCAGGCGGCTTGCAGAGTCATGGAATCGAGCAGCGTCTGCAGATCGACCTCGATCAGCAGGTCCCGCTCGAGTTTGTGGACACGCCGGGTGTATCGCGCCCATGTATGGCCCATATTCGCCGGCATGGGTTCCGACGAATCGGAGGTCAGAGACAGCACGTCGCCGATTTCATCAACGACAAGGCCGAAGACCTCGCCGTTCCATTCCACGCCCACGGCCATGGTATCGCCGCCCTTGGATTGGCGATCGCCCGTGCGCGAGCCGAGCAGGGCGCCCAGATTAAGGATCGTCACGATGTGCCCGCGCAGGTTCACAAGCCCGGCGACGGCCCGGCCGCCACGCGGCACAGGCGTCATCCGCGTGATCGCGAAGACATCGCGCACGGCGGTGATCGGCAGGCCGATCATCTGGCCTTCGATGGTGACGCTGATGAGCTGGATTTCGTTATCGATCATGACGTCGTTGCGCATCCGGTTTTCGCCAATCATGCGGCGACCTCCCAACCCTGCATGCCGGTCCGGGCTTCGCCGATGGCGGCGAGCAGGCCCTGGCGGTCGAACTTGCCGACAAGGTCATGCAGCCCGGCACCCTTGGCTTTCTGGATGACGCGCGGACCACCCCGCGTCACCGCTCCGACCACGCCCGGCGGTCGGGCCAGCTCGTCCGACAGTTCCTTCACGAAAGTGAAGGCTTCCTCGCCCGGATGGTCGAGATCGAGCACGATCACGCCCGGCTTGCCTTTGGCGATGGCATGTCGCGCGGCCGCTAGGTTCGGAACCACGTTGATGGTGTAGCCGGCATTCTGGAGCAGCGGCGCGAAGAGGGCGCGGAAGAATTCCGAACTCTCCACCACCAGCACATCGGGGCCACCAGCCGGGCCTGCCACCTGCTGCTGCCCATGTTCAGGTGCCACGAGCTCGGAGACATCGATGATGTCGACCGCGTTGCCCTCGATGATCGCCGCACCCACCGTGCCCGGCGTTGCATGCGTCGTGTCGATCGTGAAGGCGACTTCGACGACGTCCACGATCTCGTCCACGGCCATGCCGATCTCGCGATCTGCCTGGTGGAAGACCAGCACCGGCTGGCGCGATTCCGGCTCGAGGCCTTCCATGCCGCCATAGCCGAGGATCGGCATCAGCTTGCCGCGATATTGCGTGACTGCCTTGCCGCCGGCATCCTCGATCTTCGAACGTTCGAATTCCTCCAGACGGCCGATGAAGGAGAGCGGAATCGCCTTGAGGCCTCCACCGCCGCCCGCCTTGAAGAGCAGCAGCAGCGAACGCTCGCCATTGGCATGCAGGTCCGCCGAAAGATCGTTGTCGTTCTGCGCGACATTCTCGCGCGAGCCGGTATCGAGAATGCTGCGGGCAATGCCGGCCGGTTCGAGGATCAGGATCACCGAACCATCGCCGAGGATTGTCGCACCCGAATAGACCGACATGTGCCTGAGCTTCGAGGAGATCGGCTTGACGACGATTTCCTCGGTCTGGTGGATCGCATCCACCACGATGCCGAAACGTGAGCCCCCGACGTGGCAGACGACGACGAGGCAATTGTCCTGCCCGGCGGCGTTCGTCTCGAGTGGAAGTTCGAGAACCTGCGCGACATCGACAACCGGCAGCAAGCGCTGGCGCAGGCGAAGCGTGGATTGGCCGTTGAGCTTCTCGATGCGAACATCGCCGTCATTCTGCGTGCGCACCAGTTCAGCCACCGCGATCTGCGGGATGGCGAAGCGCTGTCCGGCCGCTTCCACGATGAGGGCGGAGGCAATGGCGAGGGTGAGCGGCAGCTTGATGGTGACCGCGAGCCCCTTGCCAGGCCGCGAGCGTAGATCAACCGAGCCGCCGACCTGCTCCACATGGCTGCGGACCACATCGAGGCCAACGCCACGGCCCGAGATGTTGGTGATCTTCGCGGCAGTCGAGAAGCCCGGCTCCATCACGAAGCGCAGGATCTGCTCTTCTGTCATCCGTGCCACATCGGCTTCGGTCGTGAGGCCGTTGGCGATCGCCTTGGCCTTCACGCGGTTCACATCGATGCCGCGACCATCATCCGAGACTTCGCAGATGATGTAGCCGCTCTCCTGCGCCGCGCGCAGATGGATGGTGCCGGTGGAAGGCTTGCCGAGCGCCACGCGCTCATCCGGCATTTCAAGGCCGTGATCCGCCGCGTTGCGCACCATGTGCAGCAGCGGATCGCGGATCATCTCCAGAAGCTGACGGTCGATTTCGGTCTCCGCGCCGGTCTGGATGAGTTCGATCTTCTTGCCCAGTTCGCCGGAGACGTCGCGGACGACGCGGGCGAGCTTGGTCCAGGCCGTTCCGATCGGCTGCATGCGGGTCTGCATGACACCGTCCTGCAATTCGGCGGTGATGTGCGAAAGGCGCTGCAGCGGTGACTTGAATTCGGAATCGTCGCGCTGGCGGGCGATTTCGAGCAACTGGTTGCGGGTCAGCACCAGTTCGGAAACCATGGTCATCAGGCGATCGAGCGTGCCGACGGCCACGCGAACGGTCTGTTTCGAGACCGAATTGGCATGGGCCTCGTTGTCGCTGCCTTCGCTGTCTGGGCGTGCCACCGAAGCGACCGGAGTTACGCTTGACGGCACAGGCGCGGCCATGGGCTGCGCAAGCGCTGCCCCCGGCACGGGCGGGACTTCCACGTTTTCGAAGGATGTTGGGCCCGGCGCTTCCCGGAAGGCGCGCTCCAGCTCGTCGAGGGTTACCTCGTCTTCCTTCAGCGGGCGCTCCAGCACCTGAAAGGCCAATGTGCCGGTGGTGTCGACCGGGAGAGGCGGGGCATAGGATTTCTGCGGGATGGCCGGCACGGTCGCTGCGGGCGCCATGGCTGCCGGATCTTCTTTCGCCAGCGCCTTCAGGATGGCGATGAGATCCTCGTCATCGCCCTCGGGCTCGTTGCCGGATTGCTCCAGCTCGGAGACGATGCCCTTGACCCGGTCGATGGTCTTCAGGATCATCGTGACCGCCGGCGCCGTGACGGGCTTACCGTCGCGGAACTGGCTGATCACGTCCTCCGCCGCGTGGGCGAGACGCTCCAGGCGCGGCAGGCCGAGAAAGCCGCATGTGCCTTTAATCGTATGAACGAGCCGGAAAATCAGGGCCAAGGTGGCCCCATTGTTCGGATCGCGTTCGAATTTCACCAACTCAGCGTCGACGGTCTCGAGATGTTCGGACGTTTCGACAACGAAGTCGCGCAGAAGATCATCCATCGCGGGCAGGTCCGGGAAAGCCCCTGGGGGCGTTGATACTTCTCCAGACCCTGCCCGAGAACGGTTACCGATTGGTTGTGCTCAAGGCTTTCTTCCCGCCGGGCGGGCAAAAAAACTTCAGGTTGTGTTTCTGCACCCTCATTTTGGGCTGGCAACAAGGCGCACGAGCCCGTCTTCGAGGCTGACATCTACCTTCATGCCCGAGGCCCGGGCGATTTCGCCGGTGTAGAAGAGCTGGAAGCCATGCGCATCCACGGCACCGCTCTCGCTCTTGCCCTGCAGCAGGTCGATGAGGTGCGGTGGGATCCGCGGCTTTGGCCCGCGCGCATCCACATGAAACACCGGGTTTTCGGCATCGCCTTCCATTCGCACCTCGATGGTGCCACCGATCGGAATGGAAGAAAGCGCGATGACCACGAGGTTCATCAGGAGCTTCACGCGGTTCTTTTCCACATAGAGCCGCGGCGTGTTCCAGGAGAGCTTCACCTTCTCATCCGCCACGAACTGCTCGGTGAGCTGCTGGGCATAACCCGTATCGACGGCCGAGCCGGCCGAACCCGCCGCACCGAAGGCGATGCGGGCGAATTGCAGGCGGGCGGAGGCCTGCCTCGCGCTCTTGCGGATCAGCTCGAGGGCCATCTCGCGCGTTTCGGCACTGTCATCTTCATCGAGCAGTTCGAGGCCGTTCACGATGGCGCCCACCGGGCCGACCGCATCATGGCATACGCGACTGCAGAGCAGCGCCGCGAGGTCGAGCGGGGTGAGATCGATGGTCTTCAGCGCTTCGGTCATGCTCGGCTCTCCTCGGCCGGCGGCGGAAAAGCGCGATCAGCCGTTCTGCACGGCCTTGCGAATCGCTTTGCCCCCGCATTCTAATTCCGGTCTTTCCGCGTGATACATGGTGCACGCGCCTTCGCCAACGGGCAAGCGAGCCTTGCGGGAAGGGTTGTAACGAGGAAGGAACCGCCTTGCACTCGCCCGATTTGCTCGCGGCCGCGTTTGCCGAGATTGCCCGCAAGGCGGGGCGTGTCCTCGCCAGTTTTCATCCCTTGCAGCTCCGGCCTGTGCTGAAGGGGGATCAATCGCCGGTCACGGAAGCGGATCGGGCCTCCGAGGCGCTGATCCTTGAGGAAGTGGCAAGGGCCTTCCCGGCGCTGCCGGTGATCTCGGAAGAGAACCCCCGGAGCCATGGCGTTCAGGGAGGCGACGAGTTCCTGCTCGTCGATCCGCTCGACGGGACGAGGGCTTTCATTGCCGGCACAGCGGATTTCTGCGTCTGCATCGCCCTTATCCGGCGCGGCATTCCCGTGGCAGGGGTTCTGCACGCGCCGCTCGGGGATGAAACCTGGTGGGGGGCCTCGGAACTCTGGTCGGCGCAGGGGGCGCTGTCCCAGGCCAGGAGGCTGCCGCCGCGGCCCGTGCGGCCGCACGGCGAGAAGCCCGTGGCTCTTGCCAGCCATTTCCACGGCAATGCCGAGACCGAGGATATCCTCGCGCGCTGCGGGGCATCCCGGATCATCCGCATGAGCTCGGCGCTGAAATTCGTGAAACTG